>JAEUQZ010000193.1 GCA_016788965.1 Anaerolineae bacterium
GAACCCTGTTTGTTCACATTGGTGCGACGCTGAGCAGCGTTTTGGTAGGGTTGGTGATCGGTGTGCTGTCGGCCGCGGCATTGGGATACGTGGTTGCCAAAACCCCAATCCTTGAAGATGCCCTGTCTCCTTTGATTGTGGCCGTTCAATCGACACCAGTGGTGGCTTACGCGCCGCTTCTGGTGATCTGGTTTGGCAG
The DNA here is from genome assembly GCA_016788965.1 of Anaerolineae bacterium. Classification (GTDB taxonomy): domain Bacteria; phylum Chloroflexota; class Anaerolineae; order Aggregatilineales; family Phototrophicaceae; genus CFX2. Next base: position 200 of record JAEUQZ010000193.1, read on the forward strand.
CGGGCCGACCAGCAAGATCGTGACCAGTGCTTTGATCGTCTTTTTCCCGATGTTGATGAACACCATTGTGGGGCTGCGTGGGGTTTCCCTGCCATTGCGTGATTTGATGCGTTCGTTGGAATCGACACGCTGGCAGATGTTCATCCACCTGGAACTGCCCGCGGCCATGCCGGTGCTACTCGGCGGTCTGAAGATTAGCGCGACTCTGGCTGTGATCGGCGCGGTCGTTGGCGAGTTCGTCAGCGCCAACGCGGGACTGGGCTACCTCATCAATGTCGGGCGCAGCCAGTACGATACCCCGTTGGTGATCGTCGCGGTGTTGACGTTGACAGGGATCGCGCGTGTCCTCTATGGATTGGTTTCGATGCTCGAAGGAAAGCTGTTGGGCTGGCAGCGTCGGGCACATCACTCAAACGGGGTTTAGCGGATCATATCGATGGGTTGGATATGTTGTGATTCTAGGAGTGTGTAGTCATGCGACGAGTGCAGACGATCCTGCTTAGCCTGTTGTTGGTCAGCGTTTCGGTAGCTGGCGCACAGGAGTCCCAGTCGGTTAAGCAGACCCTCTTCATGACTTTCGTACCCAATGTGCAGTTCTCACCGGTGTATGCCGCCATCGAGAACGGGCACATGGCTGACAACGGCATTGTGCTGGAAATCGAACATGGCGATGAAAACGTCGGTGTCGATCTGATCGCGGCGAATGCGCGGCAGTTCGGACTCGTCAGCGGCGAAGAAATAATCAAGGCGCGGGCGAACGGCCGTCCAGTCGTCTATGTCTACGAATGGTTTCAGAAGTATCCTGTCGGGATTGTCGTTTCAGCCGATTCCGACATCGAATCCGTTGGCGATCTGACTGGACGAAAAGTCGGCATACCAGGGCGATTCGGGGCCAGTTTCAATGGATTGATCGCGCTCCTGTCGGCAAACGACATGCAGGAGAGCGACATCCAGCTTGAGCCAATTGGCTTCAATGCGCCAGAGGTGTTCTGCATGGGTGGCGTCGAAGCGTCGGTGGTGTACATCAACAATGAGCCGCTGCAAATCCAGCAGCGGGCAGCTTCTGGAGACTGCGGACAAGTGTCGGTAGTCAAGGTGTTTCCTGTGTCGGATGCCGCCGATATGGTCTCGAACGGTCTGGTGACGAATGAGCAGACCATCGCCGAGCAGCCTGAACTCGTGCGCGGTATGGTCGCCGCATTTGACGCCGGGCTGCGGGATGTCATCAACAATCCGGCTCAGGCTTATCTGTTCAGCGCGGCTTATGTTGAGAATCTGCCGATGACGGATGCGTTCCGCGATGCCCTGGAAGTGGCTGCGGCTGCTCAGGAAGAGTTCCTGGCGGCGAACCCGAATCGCGCAGCTGTCGCGGAAAGCCGTGCTGCTCTCCTGGGAACCCTAACCGCTGGGTTCGACGATGCCACCTTAATTCAGTTTCGGGTGCTGCTGGCAACGATTGATCTTTGGGATGCGAATCGGCTCGGCTACAGCGAGGCCAGTTCGTGGGATGTGACCCAGGGGGTGTTGATCGATATGGAGTTTCTGAAGGAGCCGATCGATTTGAGTCTGGCCTTCACAAACGAATTTGTGCCGGCCGAAGGTGGCTGATGTCTGCCCGACTGACGATGCACGATCTGTCTGTGGCCTATCCGCAGCCTGGAGGAGCTTCTCTCCTCGCGCTTGGCCCGCTGTCGGTCGAGATCGAGCGCGGCACGTTCGTCTGTCTGATCGGGCCGAGCGGCTGCGGTAAGAGTACACTGATCCGTGTTCTGGCTGGACTGCAAGCCCCCTCGCAGGGTCAGACTTTGTTGGATGAGGAGATCATTCAGAAGCCTTCACGCCGGGTGGGTCTGATGTTTCAGGACTCCAACCTGATGCCGTGGCGTTCGGTGATTGACAACATTGCCTTGCCACTGGAACTCCAGGGGGTTGGAGTGGCCGAACGCCATCAAATGGCGCGGGCGCTGCTGCCTCGTCTGGGGCTTTCAACTGAGTTCGCCAACGCCGTGCCGGGTGAACTCTCTGGCGGGATGGCGCAGCGGGTCGCGCTAGGGCGGGTTCTGATTCAGCAGCCCGATGTGCTGCTGCTGGATGAACCATTTGGGGCGTTGGACTCGCTCACGAGGGAGCAGGTCGCGCTCGATTTGATGCAAATGTGGGCAACCGCCGCGCCGACGATCCTGATGGTGACACATAATATCAACGAGGCCGTACTGCTGGCGGATCGCATCCTGGTGCTGAGCAGCCGTCCGGGACGGCTGGCAGCCGATATTTCTGTGACTCTGCCCCGTCCTCGACATCTGAGCGATGTGTACAGCGATCCCTTCGGCGAGACGGCGCAGGCCGTGCGACAGGCTCTCCGGCTTTAATTGGCCGCTTTACCGCCGGGTTGCGCTGCCAACGTCAGTCCGAAGGTGCTGCCTTTGTTCGGTTCGCTGCGGACGTAAACGCTGCCTCCGTGCGCTTCCGCCACGGATTTGACGATGGCTAACCCCAGGCCGCTGCCTGTTTTCTCGGATGTTGCCCGGTAGAAGCGCTCGAATAGACGCGCCTGTGCATCCAGCGGGATGCCTGGCCCATCGTCGTTGACTTCGATGTGAATCCGTCCATTTTCAACGAACGCACGCACGGTGATCTGTTTGCCTTTGCCGATATACTTGATGGCGTTGTCTAGGTAATTCTGAACCGCGCGTTTGATCCAGTGGGCGTCACCTTCGACCGGGGGCAGATCCCGCGCGAAATCCATGCGGCATTGCAAGCCCTGCTCGGTCATCAACGGGGTCATGCCGTCGATGACTTCGCGGATGAGCGCTCCGATTTCCAGCGGAGACTTCTTGACGCCGTAGCCGATTTCCAACTGTTCCAGGTGCAGCAGGTCATTGATCAATCCCTGGAGGCGCTGGACGCCGTTGGTGGCGATGCGGATGATGTCCATCGCGCTGGGGTCGGAGACATCGAAGTAGTCGCGGAGCATATGCAGCGAACTCATGGTGACGCTGAGCGGATTCTTCATGTCATGAGCAGCGGTACGCATGAATTCGGCGCGGCGGATCTCCGCTTCCCGTAGATGAGAAACGTCTCGAATCACGATGACCCAACCATCGTGTACGTCACCCTCACTGACCTGCTGCTCGACGGTGATGGGCGACATAGCGAGCGACAGCATCCGCCCATTGTCCAGAGTGACCTGGAAGGTGTGTGTTTCGCGTTTGGATTCGAGCGCATACTGAAGCGGATCACGCACGGCGGTCTGGATCGGCGCCTCACGCAAGGGATGATCCATGTGGAGGATAGCATCCGTATCGAAGAGCGACTCGGCGGCGTGGTTGATGACGGTAATCAGACCTTTCTGATTGGTGGCGATGATCCCGTCAGCGGTCGAGTTCAGGATAGCCTGAAGCTGTTTTTGACGTTCGGAGGTGCTTTCATACAGCCGGGCATTATCGATGGCGACGCCCACGGTATCGGCGACGGCTTTGAGCATACCGATGATTTCAGTGCCGAAGCTGTTGGGCTGCGTCCCCATGATGCTGAGGATGCCAATAATCTTGCCGCGGGCGTGCATCGGGGCCATGACGATGGAGCGGAAATTCTCCTCGTGGAAACGGGGTACAGCCAGGGGTTCTGTGCCGTCCAGGTTGTTATCGACCACGACATCGTTGGTGGCAATGACCTGGCCGGACATGCCGCGCCCCACCGGAATCCGCATGGGCGGGTTGACGAAATCATGCGGCCAGCCGTATTGCGCGCGCAGAACCACCTCGCTGGTTTTTTCATCGATCAGACTGATTCCGCCTGCTTCGGCTCCAACGACGTTCAGCACCGAACGGAGCGCGGTCTGGAGCGTCAAATTCAGGTCCAGCGACTGGCTAACTGTGGCCGCGACAGTGTTGATGGCCGCAAGCTGGTCGATGCGCCTCTTGACCTCTTCGGTCAGGAGCCGATTTTGATGCAGCAGATGTTGAAGATCAGTTTCCACGCGCTTGTTCCCCGCGGACTTACCGTAATGCCCTGCGTAAGCACCGATTCGGCGGCAGTATACCCTAATCGATGGGAACCCGATATAGTCGTTTCGTCTCCACAAATCCGGTATGATGGGTGCATATCTTTATCTACGGATCGCGCCAACTAAGGATGGATCATGTTTTTTGACACGCAGGCAGTCCGAGAGCAGTTTCGCATGGTGGGCGAACATCAGCCGGTCTTCTTCGATAATCCGGCGGGGACACAGGTTCCTGATCTGGTGATTGAAGCTGTCGCGGATTACTACCGGCGGATGAATGCGAATTCGGGCGGCGCTTTTGAGACCAGCAAAAGCACCGATGCAATGGTCATGGCGACCCGCGAGCGACTGGCCGATTTTCTGAATGCGCCTGATCCATCAGAAATTGTAATTGGGCCGAATATGACCACACTGAACTTCGCGCTGAGCCGGGCGCTGGCGCGGACGCTCAAACCAGGTGATGAAATCGTTCTGACGCGGATGGATCACGATGCGAACGTCGCGCCCTGGCTGCGAATCGCCGAGGATCATGGGTTGGTGGTGCACTGGGTGGACATCATTACGGCGGACTGCACGCTGGATATGGACTCGTTGGAGGCGGCGCTCAGCGACCGCACGCGGATCGTAGCGACTGTTCATGCCTCCAATGCGGTTGGGACGATTAACCCAGTGGCGCGGATTGGCGCGATGGCTCATGCCGCTGGGGCGTTATATGTGGTCGATGCGGTGCAGAGCGCGCCCCATGTGCCTATCGATGTGCAGGCTATCGGTTGCGACTTTCTGCTGTGTTCGGCCTATAAATTCTTTGGGCCACACATCGGCATTCTGTGGGGACGTTATGATTTGCTGGCGGAACTGCCCGCTTACAAAGTCCGACCCTCGAAGAACAAGCCGCCTTATCGCTGGGAGACGGGTACGCCGAGTTTTGAGACCATCGCGGGCGTTGGCGCGACGATTGACTATATGGCAGGGCTGGGGCGGGATTACGCGATGTCACTGGCTGGCTCGTTTGCGGGACTATCAGGACGGCGGTTGGAACTGCGCTGTGCCATGACTGCCGTCAAGCAAGACGAAGAAGTCCTGATCGGGGCGCTGATCGAAATGCTTCAGGGAGTTCCGGGGGTTCACATTGCCGGGATCACCGATCCCGCGCGTTTCAGTGAGCGAGTCCCTACGGTGGTGTTCACACGCGATGGATACACGCCGCAGCAGATTGCAGCCTACCTTGCCAGCCAGCGGGTTTATGTCTGGGATGGCAACTACTACGCCCAGGAGATCATGGAACGGCTGGGACACGGCGAACACGGTATGGTGCGCGTGGGGTTGGCGCACTACAACACGCTGGACGAAATTGCCCGGTTAGGGGGGGCGCTCCGGTCGATGTCCTCGGCAGCGAACTGTTAGCTGATGAGTTCTTTGGAAATGGCCGCTGCTAACTGGGCGGCCATCAACTCCAACAGCAGGACGTGTTCCTGCAAAATGGTTCCCGGCTGATCGCGGAAGGCCAGCAGCACGCCGTAACGATTTCCACTGAACACGACGGGCACAGCGGCAACTGTTCCCAAACGGCCTTTGGCGACGAGCGGATGATTGGGCGTATCCTGCGGCTGAGCGATGCGGCTCTCGTTGTTGAGCGATACCGTTTGCATCAGATCGTTGGGCGTGCTGGCTGCCGGGGCAACCGCCATGATTGGTGCAGGGCCATCATGGGCTTTCAGGGTCAGGCGCTCGCCCTCGTTCTCCAGCCGGTAGAAGGCCACGTAATCGTAATTCAGGGCTTTGCATGTCTTCACCGTGACCTGCTGCTTGCCCATTTCACCGGCGGCATTGCGGAGTTCCTTGGCGAACTGGCGCACAACCGGGAGTGAATCCGCCCGCAGCGTTTCCAGCGCCCGATCTGACATCAGTTTGGTGATGCGTCGTACCAGATCGGCATCGGTGAAGGGATCGATGCTGACCGCATCAGCGAAATTCGGCATACTCAGATCGGCGCCTTCGTCCACCAGTACGATCAGGATGCGTGGATAGCGGTGACGGACTTCATCCACCAGTTCATACAAGAATGGGACGCCGTGATCGAGTACCAGGATATCGGTGGCGCGACCGCGCTGGTTAAGGATGTCGAACGCATCCTGAATATCGGAGACCAATTCGACGCCGAAATCAGGTTGTGAGGTCAGATTCTTGTAGTATCGGCCAGCCTGTTCACGCCGAACGGCAGCCAAAATCTGTACGGCGGGCATATCCTTCCGTCCTTCCCTCGTCACCAGACGGTTAGCGGCTGCGCGCCCAATCGTTGGTCATCGCGCAGGCCGTCAGGGTCAGCAGAATCAGTTGGCGCATCCCGTCGGCGATGGGACGGGTTTCGATAAATTCGTCCAGGCGGTGCGCGTTTCCGCCGCGCGTAATCCCAACAGTCACGGCTGGGCAGCCCATTGACAGAGGAACATTGGCGTCGGTGCTGCCGTTCTCCAGCGTGCCCTGTGTGCCGACCTGTTCCAGCGCGGCCAGCGCCGTCTGCACCAACGGATGGTCAGGGGGAATCTGCCCGGCGGGACGGTCGCCGACAACCTCGATTTCAAAGGTGAGGTCTGACCTTACAAGCGGCGGAATCAGGTAGCGTACCTCGTTTTCAAACATCATTAAAGCCCGCGAGTCTTCGGAACGGAGATCGAGCCACAGACTGGCTTCGCTGGCAATGGTGTTGATGCTCTGCCCCCCGTCGATCAGGCCGATGTTGTACGTCGTCCTGGGATTTTCCGGCGGATGAAGCCGGGTGATGCTGGCTCCCAGTTCGACGATGCCGTGAATGGCGCTGCTCCGCCCGAAGTTCAACCAGCTATGTCCGCCTTCGGCTTTGGCCTTGATCCGCAGCCGCCGCACCGCGATACCGGCATGGTAGACATGACCAAAAGCCATGCCTTCGAGATTGATGACGAAAGCAACCCGATCCTTCAATCTTGTGAAGGCAGCCTTAATCCCGCCTAAATCGCCCAGTCCTTCCTCGCGCGTGTTGGCAACGAACCAGAGGTCGGATTCTGCGGCTTCGGGAGATTCCCGCAGCGCGGCGATCAGCCCCAACATGCCAGCGACGCCCATACTGTTATCGCCCAGGCCAGGGCCATAGATCAAATCGGCATCCCGCTGGACAGTCAGATCAGTGTCGATATGGAAGACGGTATCGGTGTGCGCTGAAACCATTATGGCTGGCCGCTGTCGATCCTTCCCCTCCATCAGCCCATAGACGTTGAACAGTTCATCGGTCTCGATCCGACTCAATCCCAGATGCTCGAACTGATGCGCGACGTAGGCGGCGCGTGAGGCTTCGTTAAAAGTGGGCGCGGCAATCTGCTGAATGGCGATGGCCTGATCGATGACCCACTGCACCCGTTCCGGCAATGATCGCCAGTCCAGGCGCTTATTCAAATGCTCAACCAGTAATTTCATACGGAATCTCGGTGCTGATTGGATGGAAATGAGTGCAAGGTGGACATTATGCCACAGCTTGACTGGAACCGTCGAATTCAGATCATCGTAGGTTTACGGGCAGTAAAAGTTCGCTATAATCGGAACTTCTATTCTGTTCCACTTCAAAAGATCGCCATCCGGTCTCATCTGGAGGTGCTGGTTGGAACCTGCTCGCATACTCTGGATTGGGCGTACCCAGGGAAACGGTTCGAGTCTCTTTTCGTCACTCCAGAAGCGATACAACGTCTGTCTGGCGGCCAGCGGGAAGGAAGCCCGACAGATGGCCTCGCAGGAGTGCTTTCAACTTATCGTGCTGGATGCTCATTCGATGCGGACACCGGGCGACCGGATCTGCCAGGAACTTCGCTCCGATTTTCCCAGCCTGCCGCTGATTCACCTGCATCCTGGGCCGCAGCCCAGCGCGGTGAATAGCGCCGATGTGGTATTGATTCCACCCGTGACGCCGCGCAAGCTGCTTAACGTGGTCGGAAGGCTGCTGCAAACCCCGGCTGATGATGTGATCACCTGCGGGCCGTTCGCCATGAATCGGGCGCGGCGGCTGTTGATGGTGGATGGGCAGGAAACCGAACTGACCCCCAAGCAGGCCCTACTGATCGAGATGTTCTTCGCCAATCCAGGGGTGACGCTCGACCGCCGGACGCTGATGGAGAAGGTCTGGCAAACCGATTACCTGGGCGATACACGCACCCTGGATGTGCATGTCCGGTGGGTGCGGCAGATGCTGGAAGATGACCCCAGCAACCCGCAATATCTCCAGACGGTGCGGGGCGTGGGCTATCGTCTGGATGTCGAAGCCAACGATGTGGGTGTGCCTGAGTTGGCGTAACAGCTACAGTGTTCTACAGAATGGAATCAAAATCGGCCTGTCCATGTGTGTGCAGGCCGATTTGTGTTTCTGGGGCGAGCAGATTAGCCCTGTTCCAGCGCGGCAAGCTGCTTCATCAGGCGGCTCTTGCGACGGGCGGCATTGCGGGGATGGATCGTGCCACGGCTGGCGGCCATATCCAGTTCCCGAATGGCTGTGCGGGTCGCTTCACGCGCCGATTCGACCTCACCGTCGGTCGTTTCCAGACGGGCTTTCTTGACGATAGTACGGACGCGGTTGCGGAACACACGGTTGTGTTCACGGCGCTTTTCGTTCTGGCGCTGACGCTTGAGTGCCGACTTGTGGTTTGCCATGCCCTTGCCCTGCCTCCAGCAGATTTCTGCTGTCATCAATTCTGGTCGTGTTGAGGTCGTTATCCTAGCATAGTGTTCCGGGCTTGTCCAGAGACGGTTACGCCGGGATCAGGCCGCAGTCATGTTGGCGATGAACAGCGCCAACGCGCCCAGATTGAGCAGGACAGCCAGTACGATCCCAATGATGACTGCGACGGGATAACGCTCGTTCGTGCCCGGCAGTCGTGTTGGGGTGATGCCTTCCGGGATGTAGCCGAAGTATTCGGTGAGGTCGATTTCATCCGCCTGAGCGTCGTCGAGGTCAAGGTCGTCGATCAAGGCTGTGCCACGAAAATCCCCGGAAAAGGCGCTGAGTTCGGCAGCCGACGGAGGCGGAGCCGAGAGTTTGGTCGGAGGCGTTGGGGAGGTGCGCGCCGGTGGAGT
>JAEUQZ010000194.1 GCA_016788965.1 Anaerolineae bacterium
AGCGGCAGCAGCAGCGCCTTATCGAACAGGCCGCGCAGCGGGAACTGGTAAGCCGTCACCAGCCAGGCCAGCCCGATCCCCAGCAGGAGCGTTCCGCAGGCCACGCCGGCCATCAGCAACAGCGTGTTGATCAGCATCCGCGGCAGGGTGGTCGTCCACAGTTGCATCCAGACTTCCGTGGCCGGGTCGAGCAGTTCGCCCAACAGCGAGCCAATCGGCAGCGCCACCAGCAGCGCCACCAGGGCCGCCAGCAGGAAAAAGCTCCACCGTCCACGCAGACCGGCGGGGTTCCATCGTTCCATTCGTAGCATCGTCGTGCGGTATGTCCCCATGTTGCCCGTCATGTGTAGGGGCGCAGTGTGCTGCGCCCTTTTCAGCCTGTGACTAGAACCCGTAGCCCGCCTGCTCCAACACCGTGATGGCCTGCGCCTGGAGCGCCCCGTACTCGGTCAGGGGCAGCGGATCGATCACGAACGGGCCGAACGCCTCCAGGATCGGGTGGATTTCGGCTTCGGGGTTGACCGGGTACTCGAAGTTCCCACCGGGGATACCGGTCGCGTCGGCGGACTGCCCATCGGTCGCCATCCACTCGATCAGCCGGACGGCATTCTCGCGGTTGAGCGCCGCGGCGGTCACGCCAATGCCGGAGATATTGCGGAAGACCCCGCGCTGGTCTTCAGCCTGGTTCGGCCAGAAGACCCTGACCGGGTAATCCGGGTTCTCGCTGATCTTGCGGGCGACGTAGTACTGGTTGACCAGGCCGACATCGCAGCCGCCCGCCTCGATGGTCTCGACGATGCGCGTGTCGCTGTCGATATATTCGGGGTTATTGGCGACCCAGCCATTGACGATGGCTTGTGCCGCTTCCGCGCCGTAGGCGGCGATCAGGCTGCCCGTCAGCGAGATGGTGTAGATGTGTGTGGCCGGACGCAGGCACAGGCGGTCTTTCCAGATCGGGTCGGCCAACTGCTCGACGGTCGAAAGCTCCGCCGGGTCTACCGTCGCCGGATTATAAGCGATGACACGCAACCGCTGGCTGACGCCGAACCACAGGTTTTCGGGATGGCGCAGGTCTTCCGGGATGGCCCCGATCAGCACATCGGACTCGACTGCCTGGAGCAGCCCTTCATCGGCGGCCAGATCGAGCGTCCCGGCATCAATCGAGAAAAAGGCATCGGCTGGCGTCTGTGAGCCTTCTGCCCGCAGCCGCTCCAGCAGCGATTGTACGGTTCCCTGGGACAGCCGCACCTGGATGCCGGTTTCTTCGGTGAAGCGGGTGAAGGTCGCTTCCATCGCGCCGTAATGCCGCGCCGAGTAGACGTTGACCACGCCGCCGTTCTGCGCCCGCGCGGGCGCAGTCCCCACGGACAGGCCGATCATCAGTATCACCAGGGCGAGTAAACCTGAACGACTCATGTCGGATTGTGCTCCTTGTTGGGTATCAATGCTTTCTCATTATGCTCATCCCCGCGAGCATAATCTACGCCGCTGGTCAAGTTCCGCATTTACAAGGTGTGTGTGGGCGGGTCGCATCCGCGAAGAGCCGCTGTTAGGTGACAAAAATCACAAGGCAAAGCGCGGTTAACTTTCGGATTGTGGGGGCATATCGAACTGGGAGGTGGATCGTCCGCCGCTTGCTTTTTGGGAGTGCCAGCGGTTAAGATTCGCCCGCTTGAAATAAAACCTGTCAGGAGTGTCCAAGATGGCGAAAAGACTGAAGAACTATATCGGCGGCGAGTGGGTCGAATCGAGCGCAACGACGTACACCCCGGTCATCAACCCGGCCACCTGCGAAGTGCTGGGCGAATGCCCGGAATCGACGCGGGCAGATGTGGACGCGGCCGTCAAAGCCGCCGAGGAAGCCTTCCTCGAATGGCGCAGCACGCCGATCCTCAACCGCGCCCAGTACATGTACCGGATGAAGACCATCCTGGAAGAGCGCTTCGAGGACCTCGCCGAGATGGTCGTCAAGGAAAACGGCAAGACCCGCGACGAAGCCCGCGGCGAAGTCCGGCGCGGCATCGAGAGCGTCGATTTCGCGGCCAGCGTCCCGGTCATCATGCGGAATGACGGCCTGGAAGACATCGCCGCCGGCATCGATGAAACCACGCTGCGCCAGCCGGTCGGCGTCTTCGCGGCCATCACCCCCTTCAACTTCCCGGCGATGGTTCCGCTGTGGTTCTTCCCGACGGCCATCACCTGCGGCAACACCTTCATCCTCAAGCCCTCGCCGCAGACCCCCATCAGCATGGACCTGATGTTTGAAATCCTGGAAGACCTCGATCTGCCGCCCGGTGTGGTCAATCTGGTGCATGGCGGCAAGGACGCGGCCATGGCCGTCATGGAGCATCCGGGGGTCAAGGGCGTCTCCTTCGTCGGCAGCAGCCCGGTCGCCCGCATCGTCTATGAAACCTGCACCCGTCACGGCAAGCGCGTCCAGGCGCAGGGCGGGGCCAAGAATTACATCGCCGTGCTGCCCGACGCCGATATGACCGCCTCGGTCAAGAACATCATGGGCGCGGCCTATGGCTGTGCCGGGCAGCGCTGTCTGGCGGCGGCCGTCGTGGTCGGCGTCGGCGATGCCTACGACCGCCTGCGCGATGAGCTGGTCAAGCAGGCCTCGAACCTGCGCGTCGGCTACGGCCTGAGCGAAACCTCGCAGATGGGCACGGTCGTCTCGGCGGCGGCGAAGGAACGCATCGAGCGGATGATCAACGAGGGCGAACAGCAGGGTGCGAAGGTCGTGCTGGATGGCCGCCACAGCGTGGTGCAGGGCTATGAAGGCGGCAACTTCGTCGGCCCGACCATCGTCGAAGGCGTCGAGCCGGAGAATATCCTGGCGCGTGAAGAAGTCTTCGGCCCCGTCCTCTCCATGATGAAGGCCGACGATTTCGACGAGGCCATCGAGATCATCAACGGCAGCAAGTACGGCAACGCCGCCAGCATCTTCACCAACAACGGCCGCTTTGCCCGCGAGTTCAAGTACCGGGTCAACGCCGGCAACATCGGCGTGAACATCGGCGTGGCGGCTCCGTCGGCGTCGTTCCCCTTCGGCGGCCAGAAGGAATCCTTCTTCGGCGACCTGCACGGCCAGGGCATCGACTCGATCAACTTCTACACCGAGCGCAAGATCGTCATCGAGCGCTGGATTTAGGCGTAGAAATCCTCAACCCCAACCCCCTCTTCATGCAATGGAGAGGGGGTATCGCGCTGAGAACCTGATGCCCGCGCCACCGCCTCTCCCGTACCTGATCCCCGCCGGGGAAATCCAGATCGAACAGGTCGTCGTCAATTCGCGCTTCATCACCACGGCGCTGCCCGTCTTCACGGTCGAAGAAGTCAAGGCCGCGCTCAGCCGCATCCGCGCCGCCATGCCCGACGCCAACCACCACGTCTACGCTTACCGCATCGGCTTCGGCAGCAGCGTCATTGAAGGCATGAGCGACGATGGCGAGCCGACCGGGACGGCCGGGCCGCCCGCGCTGGCTGCCGTCCGCGGCAGCGATCTGGGCGATGTGCTGGTGGTCATCACCCGCTACTTCGGCGGGAGGAAGCTGGGCACGGGCGGACTGGTGCGGGCTTATACCGACGCGGCGCACCAGGTATTGGCCGCTGTGCCGCGCATCCTCAAGATTCGCCGCGTCCAGATTGGCGTCGATCTGGCCTACAGCTACTACGAGCGCCTCAAGCGCCTGATCGCCGAATATGACGGCGTGATCGATGACGAGAGCTTCGGCCAGCAGGTCTCGGTCATCCTGACGCTGCCCGAATCCGCGCTGGAGTCCTTCACCAGCCGCCTCGCCGACCTCACCGCCGGGCAGGTCGTCCTCGTCCGCTTCGACGCCGAATAGGACGAATGTCCCACTGGCTTCTACATAAATTTTTCACAGCGATGTCATTATCTTAAGCCTCTGACGATGCCAGTGACGCTTACAGTAGACATAGACGGGTGGTATACCACTTCATTGATCACCCGATTCGGGGGAGCAGTACGCGCATGGCCGTGCAGTTCACATGGTATGACCGCAAACACGGGATCGCCCGGTACACTTTCATAGGTGACTGGACATGGGCGGAGTTCTACACGACTTATGTGCAGGCGTCGCTGGAATGCACGGTCGTCCGCCAGGAGTTGGGCCGTTTCGATACCATCGCTGATCTGAGCCGCAACGCCACCATCCCGGCCAACATCCTCTCGCACATCACCCGCATCGCCGAACGTCCCCGCGTCGAATCGAATCTGGTTATATTCATTACAGATGACCGTTGGCTTACTGCATTATATACTGTGGCCGCCCAGTTCTCCAGCCGCGTCGCCCGGCGCTACCGGATGGCCGCCTCGCTTGAAGAAGCCCTCGACATCATCGCCCGCGACCGCCAGCGCCAGCAGGTTGCCTCTGCCTGACTCCGCCCAGTCCGACATCCGCCATTCGTCTGTCACGCAGCGCTGCTTACAGCCGCAGTTTGTGATACTCCTGTCATTCTCCAGTCACGTATACAGACTGTATTCAGCCGTACACTGGGTTCAAGGACAGCGGAGGCCGCCCCTCCCAACCGAAGGAGCGAGACTCATGGATACCCCCAACATCATTACCGATTTTCTGGCTGAAGCCTGGCTGCTTCTGGTCAGCATCGAATCGACCGATCTTACAGTGACGCTGCTGTGCATGGGGGCCTTTCTTCTGCCGACGCTGGTATTCGTCCTGGTTGGTTTCAAGAAGTTTATCGAGTTGAAGGCCAGAAATCAGGTCTGGGAAAGTGCCAACCAGGGACAGATGCCGCCTCCTACAGTGGCAATACAGGCTGCGCCGCCCACCATGATGCAACAAAACAACTGGGCCGCTCTTGGCTCTGGTTGTCTGTTTGGAATGTTTATCGCAGCGGTCGGAGTTGGAGTTATCGTGCTGTTTTTCCTGAACCGGGTGTGAGTTACTGAAGAAAGGGTAAGAGCATGGCACGCATACTTCTGAAAATCGCGCTGGTTGTCCTCTTGACGGTTGGCCCCTGGTATGCCATCCGCTTTGTAGCGCCATCGTTCCCAGGGGTTCAAGCCAAAATCGACTCCCTGATCGAGCAGCGAACTACCTACATGGAGCAGAACACAGCGGATCCTGCCGTCCATTTCCCAGGAAAGGAATGGGTCGAAGGTCTTCGACAGGTCATGACGATTGTCCTTCTTGGCGCGATTCTGGTTACGGTCGGCGCATTCGCGCTCTCAACCAGCTATCGCACGTCAAACAAAGCCGTACAGATGGAAACCGCCGCGATGCGGGAGGCGCAGGATCGGTTGAATGCCGCCCAGCAAGACTTGCAGCGTCTATACCAGAATCAGGCTGTGGACAGCCGCAACGAGAACCGCCGCATCGGGTGACTGGTCAAGCGTGGGGCCGCTTTCGGCGGCCCCCCTGTGTGGTTGAACACAGATGAGGATCGAGGCTGTGGATATGCACGAAACACAAACCAATGCCCCGCGACCGCGCGGGACACTGAAGATGAGCCTGCTCCTGCTGATGCTGGCTGCGCTGCTGATCCTGCTGACGATGCCGGAACCGGCTCTAGATGCAGAAACCGCGCTGGCGGAGGCGACCCTGGCCGCGCAGAGGACTTTGGAGAGAAGCGAAATCGACCAAGCGTTGGCAATGCCCCAGGACTCGGCGCAAATCATCGAACAACAGACCGTCCGATTCGAGCGCGTCGAGTATCGCCATGCCGAACGCCTCTTCGTCATCATCACGGTCATGGCCGTGGCCGTCATGGTGCTGACGATCAGCACCTTCATGCTCGTCCGCATCGCCCATCTGCGGAAGCGAACCCGCGCCCTGCACATGGAAGCGCAGACACTCGAAGAAATCGCCCGCAATCGGGCGACGGTGGATCGATTTGTGGGGTGAGGATCAGCGCAGCGAAACGGCCAGACTCACAGTGTGGGCCTCGACCCACTGGCGCTGTGGCGCGGGCGTGGAATCGGCGCATTCGGGTACAGCGCAATAACATTGCCTTCGGTAAACTGTTCTGAAGGCATCGGCTGCGCGGCGGCCCTGGCCTGCCACACAATCCGCTGTACGGCCAGCGTCGCCTGCTGCGAACGCCGCGCCCGAATATCGTACACGAGACTGATGACCCGCGTGGCGATCAAGCCTGCGACCACCACGACCCCCGCCACGGCCCCCAGCACGAACAGCAGCACCGCCGCCCGCGCCTCAATCGACAGATCGCCTGCCGGAATCGCGGCGGCGGCGCGGGCGTCAGCCAGAGATTGAATTTGTGCGAACCCTGCCAGCAGGGCGAGGAGGACAATGGTGAGCGCAGTGACGAACATCCAGACCACCGGATGGGTTGCGGTGATGCGGTTCATAACACCAGCCTGAGAGATATTCATCAGATGATTGCAATCCAAGTTCATCATAGTCCAACGCCGAGTTCCATGTCAATGAAGAAGTGTTAGAATGCTGTAACAAGATTTTTACAAGGGTTTAAGAACATAAGTTCTCATATATCTCCTTGTCAGCTTGTCCCGTCGGAGGTATTGTCCCTGTCACACGCACTTACCCACCGAGGAATGCCCATGACCCCTGACGCGAACGATGCCTTGCTGCGCTGGCGCGGCGAGTTCCCCATTCTGGAGAACACCACCTACCTCATCAGCAACTCGCTGGGAGCCATGCCCCGCGCCGTCTATGACCGCCTCCACGACTACGCCGACTCGTGGGCGACGCTCGGTGTCCGAGCCTGGGGCGCGGGCTGGTGGGAACTCAAAGGCGCGGTCGGCGACAAGATCGCGCCGCTGATGGGCGCTCCGTCCGGCAGCGTCCTCGTCCATGAGAATGCCAGCCTCGCCAACAGCATCCTGCTCAGCGGGATGGACTTCAGCGACCCGCGCCGCGATCAGGTCGTCACCACCGATCAGGACTTCCCGTCGGATATCTACAGCCTGCGAGCCATGCTGCCCGACCATATGCAGGTTCACGTCGTCCGCAGCCGCGACGGGATCGGCATCAAGACCGCCGACCTGCTCGACGCCATCAGCGAGCGCACCCGGCTGGTCTCGATCAGCCATGTGCTGTTCCGTAGCGCCTATATCGTCGATGTCCAGGCCGTGATCGAAAAAGCGCACCGCGTCGGCGCTCAGGTCTTGCTGAACGGCTACCACAGCGTCGGCGTCATCCCGCTGGACGTGACCGCCCTCGGCGTCGATTTCTACATCGGCGGGACACTCAAGTGGCTGTGCGGCGGCCCCGGCGGAGTCTTCCTGTACGTCCGGCCTGATCTGCTGACCACGCTGCATCCCAGGATCACCGGCTGGTTCGCCCACCAGCAGCCGTTCGCCTTCGACATCGACCATTTTGCTCTGCGCGAGGATGCCTACCGCCTGGCGAACGGCACGCCCGGCATCGCCTCGCTCTACGCCATCCAGCCCGGCGTCGAGATCATCGCCCAGATCGGAGTCGCCGCCATCCGTGAAAAATCGCTGCGGCAGACCGCGCTGCTGATCGACCTGGCCGACCGCGCCGGTTATGAAGTCCGCTCCCCGCGTGAGCCTGAGCGCCGCGCCGGGACGGTGACGATCTCCATGCCCAACGCCTATGCCATCTCCCGCGCCCTGATCGCCGAGCAGTGCATCGTCGATTACCGCGAAGGGGCCGGCATCCGCCTCGCGCCGCACTTCTACAACAGCGATGCCGAGCTGCGCCGCACCTTCGAGGTCATCGCCCGCATCATCGCCGAAGGAAGCTGGCAGCCTTTCGCCGCGGGTCGCAGCTTCGTCACCTAGAAGCGGCCTGCTATAATGGCGCAGAGCAAGGAGGAATAGCGGATGACACAGATCGCCAGCATTGTCTACAAACCCATCGGACAGCCCGAACCACCCAACGACTACCTGCGTGTCGATCTCGATGAGGCCGTGCTGGTCACCGACTACGGCATCGAAGGCGACGCCAAAGGCGGCCATCCCAAACGCAACCTGAACATCATGTCCTACGAGTCGCTGACCGTGCTGCGCGGGCTGGGCTTCTACACCGAGCCGGGGCAGATGGGCGAGCAGATCGTCATTCACCAGTTGGATGTCGATCACCTCGCGCCGGGGACGCGCGTCCAGTTGGGGCTGGAAGCGGTCATCGAGGTCGTCGAACCGCGCAACGGCTGCCAGAAGTTCGAGGCGCACCAGGGCAAGTCGGTCAAGCTGGTTGCTGGGCAGATGGGCGTCATGGCGCGGGTCGTCAACGGCGGCAAAATCCACGTCGGCGATCCGGTGCGCGTCCTGAAGTGATCCCATGTCCGAGTACGTCACCATAGAAAGCCAGCCGACCGCCGACCCGGATGTGCTGGAGATCATCACCAACCAGGCGCTCGCGCTCGGCGCGGATGAGGTTTATGCCAGCTTCGCCGAAGGCGACGAAGGCACGCCCATCGCCCAGATGCTTTTCAACGGCGTGCGCGGGATTCGCCGTCTGGTCATC
This sequence comes from Anaerolineae bacterium, assembly GCA_016788965.1. Lineage (GTDB taxonomy): Bacteria > Chloroflexota > Anaerolineae > Aggregatilineales > Phototrophicaceae > CFX2. The sequence goes on from JAEUQZ010000194.1 coordinate 8,457, forward strand.
AGCGGCTCGAACCTGACCATCACCCGCGACCCGGATGTGCCCTGGGAGGAACTGATCGACGACGTGCGCGACGCGCTGCGGGATTTCTTCCTGTGATCGCGCCGCCGATCCACCGTCTGGCCGACGCTCGGCAGGCTGTCCTTGACGCCGCGCCGCCCGGCGGACAGAATCAGCCGGGTACAGAAAGAGGTCGTGGCAGGTCGATGTCCACCCATCCCAGGACTCTCATCGTCATCCCGGCGCTGAACGAAGCCGACAGCATCGCCCGCGTCATCGCCAATCTGCGGCTGTGCGCGCCCTGGGCGGATGTGCTGGTCATCAATGACGGCTCCTCCGACGAAACCGGCGCGATTGCGGAGGCGGCCGGCGCGTTCGTCCTGCACATGCCCTACAACGTCGGCATCGGCGCCAGCGTGCAGACCGGCTTCCTCTTCGCCGAGATGCGCGGCTACGAGGTCGTCATCCGCAATGATGGCGACGGCCAGCACCCGCCCGACGAGATCGAGGTCATGCTCGAACACCTCCTCCAGCAGGACGCCGACCTTATCATCGGCTCGCGCTACCTGGAAGACCGCGGCTACGTCGGCTCGGCCGCCCGCCGCGCCGGGAGTCTGCTGCTCTCCGGCCTGATCTCGCGCATCACCGGCCAGTCCATCACCGACCCGACCTCCGGCTTCATCGCCTGCAACCGCCGCGCCATCCAGTTGTGCGCCCGCGTCTATCCGCACGATTACCCCGAACCGGAGTCGATTGTCCTGCTGCACCGCGCCGGACTGAAGCTCCGCGAAATCCCCGTGACCATGCAGCCGCGCCTCGGCGGGCAGTCCTCGAT
>JAEUQZ010000195.1 GCA_016788965.1 Anaerolineae bacterium
GTCGTGGCGATGGGTTAAGGGAGATCATCGATGAGCGTGAGCATCCCTGACAGCCACCGCGACCTGCTGGAACGACAGATTTATGCCGTTGTCACCACCGTGATGCCGGACGGCCAGCCGCAATCGACCGTCGTCTGGGTGGACGCCGAGGGCGACCGGGTGCGCTTCAGCGTCGGCCAGAGCCGCCAGAAGATCAGGAACCTGCAAGCCAATCCGCGCGTGACCTTCATGCTGATCGACCCGGATAACGCCTTCCGCTGGATGGAAATCCGCGGCCAGGTGGTGGAGATGAACCTCGAACGCGGCCACGAACTGATCGAGGCGCTCTCGCAGAAGTATATGGGGCAGTCCTACTACGGCGGGTTCAATACGCGGATGACGGCGGAACAGGACCCACGCCTGTTCATCGCCGTCCAGCCCACGAAGATCACCGCGTTCGGGCGTTAGACCGCCAGCTTACCGGTGCGGCTCATCCACCATTTCATGAAGCGGTGGAAGGGGTCGGCCTTGGCTCCGTACATGAGCGGGCAGCCGGCCGGGATCACGGCGATGCCGTGTTCACGGCAGAACTGGACGGCTGTCTCCGAGGTGCTGCGGACGCCGTGCATGACCGAGCAGTGCATCCAGACGCGCTTGACTCCGGCATCGGCGCAGTCGCGGACGACCTGATCGGTGGCGGCGGGCGTGGTGACGATCATCACCGCGTCGGGGCGCTGCGGGGTGGACTTCACGTCCGGGTAGCAGGCTTCGCCGTCTTCGACCGTGGTCGCATTGGGATTGACGGCGTAGACGGTGTGCCCGCTCTCTTTCAGCTTGCGGTAGACCGCGTTGGCGGTGGATTCTTTGGTGCGGGAGACGCCCGCAACCGCGATGGTCTTCTGGGCGAGGAAGTCATCGACCATTTCCTGCATGGTAGGCACAGTGAACCTCCTTTGTGCTTCTTTTCACATTACGCATCTGGAGGTTCAGAGGTTGCGGGAAATTGCCCCGGTTATTTCAGGCCGCTCGCCAGGAACTCGGCGATGTGGCGGACGCGCTTCTTGCCCTGGGCGCGGCTGAGTCCGCCGTTCATCTGAGTCAGGCAGCTTGCGTCGCCCGTCAGGACGACATCGGCGTCACTGGCTTCAATGTGCTTGACTTTATCGCGGAGCATGGCGGCGCTGATTTCCGGCATCTTGACGCTGAACAACCCGCCGAAGCCGCAGCACTGATCGGAACGCCCCATTTCGGACACAGTGACGCCTTCGACGCCCTCGGCCAGCCGCCGGGCCTGGTCGTGCAGCCCCATCAGGCGCAGGCCGTGGCAGGAATCATGGAAGGCGACGCGGGTCGGCGGCAGTTTGGCGCCGATGTCGCTGATCCCCAGCCCATCCACCAGATACTCGGTGAATTCCCAGGTGATGCTGGCGGCCCAGTTAGCCCGTTCGCGCCATTCGGGATCGTCCTTGAACAGTTCGGGATAATAATGCCGCACCATCGAGGCACAGCTTCCCGACGGCGTAACAATCAGCTCCGCGTCGGCGAAAGCCTCCAGGAAGGTGCGGGCGACAGCGCGGGCATCGTTCCAGAAGCCGGAATTGAATGCGGGCTGGCCGCAGCAGGTTTGTCCGAGTGGGAAGCGGACTTCGATGCCGAGGCGTTCGAGGATTTCCACGACGGAGACGCCTGTGCCGGGGTAGATCATATCGACGATACAGGTGACGAAGAGCGAGACGGGTTTGTAACGCGGTGAGGGGCGGAGTTCGTCAGACATGGGAGTGTCCTTGCCATGCACGCTGGGATGAAGTCTGATTGTACCGCAGCGCTGGCGCGGGATCGAGGCGGGTGGATTCAGAGGTGCATTTCAAATTGGGGGCAAGATTCATCACTGGCGGACGGGCAGAAGCCCGTCCCTACGATTCTTGTTTGGGTAGGGACGCCATTCTTGGCGTCCGAGAACAAAGCACCCCTCAGTGAAATGCGCCCGGATTCAGAGGCCGGGCGTCAAGCAGCCCAGGCAGGTTTGCGATATAACGAAGATCAAACGCAAGTGAGATGAGTGTACTATTTAGTCTTCCTTTGTGATTCGTTTACTATTTTCACAATTCGGGCTGGGAGAGTAGAAAGCCTTCACACAATGGTCTCACTTGAAAGACGAAGCCCGCTCATCCGTGTGCGAGCAGCCCTGATGTGTGGGGTGCTGCTGGCGCTGCTGTTGGGGCTGAACGGCCTGACGACGGCGCAGAGTACCACGGAAAGCTGGCTGACGGTCACGCTATCGCTGCAAAGCCGGAGCAGCGCCTCCAACCAATCGTTCGAGGTGTCGCTGGTCTCGCCCAGCGGCAAGACCGTGCAGATCACGATCAGCGACGCGAACAGCCGCATTGTCGTGAATGGGCTGGTCGCGGGGAACTATCTGCTGCGGGTCAAGCATCCGCAGTATCTCGCCTTCTCGATGCCGGTCTCGCTGGTGGGCGGGGCGAATGAACTGACGATTGGGCCGCTGAAGGCGGGCGACGCCAACAACGACAATCAGGTGACGCTGGCGGATGTGTCGTTCATCGCCATGTTCTTCAACCGGCGAGCAGGCACGGCCGGCTATGATCCGCGGGCGGACCTGAACGGGGACACGCGCATCTCGCTGCTGGATTTTTCGCTGCTGACCAGCAATTATGGACAGACGGGAGCGCCTGAATTGGAAATCCCCTCGCATCCGCCGTCGGAATATCCGGGGCAGTTGATCGACCTGACGAACTGGAAGATCACGCTGCCACTGGCTTCCCCGAACGATGAGGACTCGCCGCTGGAGATTTTCCAGCCGCAGTTGGCGCGGTACATAGCCAATCCGTGGTTCCTGCTGAACCCGGAGAGCAGCGGCGTGATCTTCCGCGCCCCGGTCAACGGGACGACGACCTCTGGCTCCAGCTATCCGCGTTCGGAACTGCGGGAGATGGCCTCGAACGGCTTGGTGCGGGCCAGTTGGTCGTCCACGCGCGGGACGCATACCATGCTGATCGACCAGGCGATCACGGCCGTGCCGCAGACCAAGCGGCATGTGGTGGCCGGGCAGATTCATGACAGCAGTGACGATGTGATCGTCATCCGGCTGGAATATCCCAAGCTGTACGTTAATGTGGACGGAAAGAATGTGCTGACGCTGGACGAGAACTACGTCCTGGGCGAACGCTTCACGGTGCAGTTCGTGGTCAGCGGGGGCAAGACGGCGGTGTATTACAACGGCAGCACGACGCCGGTCTATACCCTGAACAAGAGTTTCAGCAACGCCTACTTCAAAGCGGGGGCGTATACGCAGTCGAACTGCGACCGGGAAGGCAGCAGTTCGCTGTGCAATGCGAGCAACTTCGGCGAGGTGGTGATTTACCGGCTTGCCGTCCGGCATGAGTAGGGATTAGGGATCAGGGATTGGGGATTAGGGAAAGCGACGCTGAGGGATGAAATCTCCCGGAAGCCCGATTGGGTGTCTCCCTACCAAGACCCTGACTGAGGGATGCGAGCGCCTGTTTTCTAGGTAGGACCATTCGGAAAAAGAGAGACGAGGAGCGGGCGATGGGTATTCGACGCCATCCTATGCTATGGATTTGCCTGCTGCTGGCCGGGCTGCTGGGGATCGTCCCGGCAGTGGGGGCACAGGCGGCAGTGCAGTTCGCGCTGACGCCGAGCGCGCCGGCGCTGGATGTGAATGCCACTTTCACCACGACCGTGCAGGTGCAGACCAACGGTCAGGCGGTGGACGGGGCCGAGATTCACCTGGATTTCGATCCGGCGATGCTGGAAGTGATCTCGGTTGTGCCGGGGGCGGCGCTGGGGGTCGCCATCCTGCCACCCAGCTTCGACAACGCGGTAGGGAGCATCGATTACGCGGCGGGGACGTTCTCGCCGTTTCCGACGGCGACGTTCGACCTGCTGACGATCACCTTCCGGGCGAAGGCCGCCGGAACCAGCGCCATCCGCATCCCGGCGGCGGATGTGCCGCGCAAGAGCGATGTGACCTTCGCGGGAAGTTCGTACATCGCGCTCACGGCTCCGGTCGATTTGGGGAGCGTCACCATCCACAGCGGGACGGTTGTCACGCCGGAGCCGCCTATCGTGACCGGGCCGGCGCTGGCGGCGCAGGTCGTCCGGGAGGGAGCCGGAGAGACGGTCTCGGTGCAGATGAATCTGATCGATGCGCCGAGTCTGTATGCGCTGCAAGTCCACTGTGCGGTCAACCCTGCTGTGCTGGTGGGTGTAGAGCGGATGGACGGGGCGGTGTTCCAGGGGGGGAACAGCTACTTCGTCGATGGCGGCTTTCAGGCGGATGGGCACTGGATGGTGGCGGCGACGCTGCTGAATCCGGCGCCGGCCTTCGCGGGCAGCGGAACGGCCTTCCATCTGCGCTACCGCGTGGCGGGGGCCGGCACGACGCCGATCCGGTGTGAGGCGCTGGCGGTGGACGCGGACGGCTATTCGGTCGGACTGGGCGTGGTCGGCGGCAGCTTCAGCACTGACGCGGTTCCCCAGCCAACTCCTGTGGAACCCACGCCGATGCCTGTCGTGACGCCGATGCCGACGCCAGAGCCGACTCCGATCATCGTCGAGCCACCGCCGTCCGGCTCGGCCGCGGGACTGGTACGGCTCCAGGCGCGGGCGGATCACAGCGGCGTGCTGCTGACCCTGCTGGCGGGCGGGCCAGCCGGGGTCACGCTGGGGCAGATACCGACGCTGGCGGACGGCTCGTTCCGGTTCGACAACCTCGCGCCGGGGAGCTATGCCGTGCAGGTGTACGGCGAGGGCTACATGGCGCTGATCAAGTCGTTCGAGGTCTCCAGCGCGGGCACGGTGCTGCCGATGATCACACTGCGGGCGGGCGATACCAACGGCGATCAGCGCATCGACCTGACGGATGCGGCGCTGATCGGCGCGAACTTCGGACTGACGGGGGCGACCTCGCCGCCGAGCGCGGATATCAACCGGGACAGCGCGGTGAACATCATCGATCTGGCGCTGATCGGGGGGAATTTTGGGCTGGTCGGGCCATTGAGCGAGTAGGGGTTAGGGATCAGGGATTGGGGATTAGGGGGCGGGCAGTCCGATAAGCCTGGGGGAACCCGCCCGCTGCTGGAATCAAAACGCTCCTCCAGATTGAAACATCTGCGAGGAGCGTTTGTGCGTTTCGCGCGATGATTAGCGGCGCGGCGGCATCAGCACGCGGTCGATGACATGGATGACGCCGTTGCTGGCGTCGACATCACCCAGAACCACCTTGGCGCGGTTCACATAGATGACGCGCGGCAGCTTGAGGACGAGGGTGTACTGGTTGTTGAGCATCTTCACGAACTGGACGCGGCGCAGGTCCTTGGCGAAAACCTCGCCAGAAGCGACATGATACAGCAGGATATTGGTCAGGGTCGCCTTATCCAGGCTGCCGACATTGTCCTTGTTCAGGCCAAGACGGGCGAAAGCGGCATCGGTAGGCGCAAACACGGTGAACTGCCCGCCGCCATTCAAGGCATCAACCAGACCCGCCGCCTGGAGCGCGGCGATCAGAGTCGAGAATTCGCCGCTCTGCTGATTCACGCACAGCGCGACCTGGACAATCGTCCCCGTGCAAGCTGGGCTGCTGGCCGCTGCCGGCGCCGCCATGCTCAGCATGCCCACCAAAACGGCCACGACCATCATTACTACGAACAACCTGGAACGTTTCATAACACACCTCATCCAAACCATAGATTACATTGATGAGCTTTGCTTAGCCCAGCACCCATGTATAGGCCGTTTGCGTGAGCCGCTTGTGAACCGTTCTTGAGTCGATCATGAATACGGAGCCAGGTTCCGGCGGAACGGTAAGTGCAGTCACACCTTCCCACCGGAACCTTACGGTAAAGCTCGATTTAGGGCTGTGTCCCCCGGCGCAGGATCACAGCCGTCAGCGCCACTACGGGCGAAAGGATCGCCGCCGAAGCCGCCAGCGCCGCCCGGATGCCGAAGCGTTCGCCGAAGACCCCCACGGGCGGCCCACCGACCATCTGGCCGAAGGCATCCACCTGACTGCTCATCGAGATGACCGTCGCCCGCACCGACGAATCGATGTGCTGGTTGATCCAGGTGGCATAGACCGGTTCGATGAGGGCGCGGCTGATGGTGATGAGCCAGCGGAACAGCACCGCCATGACGAAGCTGCCCGCCAGCGCAAAGCCGATCAGCCCGCCGACCAGCACCACATTGACTCCCAGCAGCGCCCGCGCCAGCGGTCGCCCGGTGGTCATGTCCAGCCGCTTCTCGGTCAGGCGCAGCACGCCCGCCGACAAGAACTGGCCGATCAGCCCAATCGCGCCGATCCAGACCACAGGCTGCAAGCCGCCCACCTCTGGCAGCGTGAAGCTCTCCAGCAGGTGCTTGGTGTTGAGGCGGTCAAGTCCTTCGCTGTACAGGCCATAAAACAGGCCGATCCCCAGGATCGCCAGCAGGATGCGCCGTCCACGCACCAGCCGCAGCCCCGCCCGCAGCGTATCGCTCATCTGATGCCAACTGCTGCGTTCACTGGTCGGCCTGGGATGAAAGTGCTGCTCCGGCATGACCAGCACCAATCCGGCGGCCAGGACGATGAACAGCGCCCCGCCCAGCAGAATCGGCAGGTTGAGAATGGCGCTGCCGATGCCGATGGCAACGACCGAGGCGGCAATGCCGACCAGATTGCCGATCTGCGATCCGCGCAGGAAAACCGGGCCGACCTGGGACTCGCCGACCTCGTCGGTGATCCAGGCTTGAGTCGCCCCGCTGGTGAAGGTGTAGCCGATCCCCCAGAGAAGCTGCGCGGCCAGGACAGCGGCGAAGGTCGGGATCGCCCCTTGCAGGATGAATCCCAGCCCGATCAGGGCCAGGCCGATGAGGATGGATAGGCGGCGGCTGTAGACATCGGCGACAACGCCCGTCGGGACTTCAAACAGAAAGATGGTCACTTCCAGCGTCGTGCCGACCAGCACCAGTTGCAGCGGCGTCAGCCCGACCACCTGCACCTGATAGACCATATCGACCGTGAAGATCAGGGCGAAGGCCGCCGACTGCGCGGCAGTCAGCCAGAGATAGGCGCGGCGCGCCTCCCATTTGCGTGAAAAGAGCGCAAACATGCGGATCAAAACCTCTCTCGTCGAATTCAGGAATCAAAAGACAGACATACGAGAGCGCATGTTCGCAGACCGCGACCGAATCGATGAACAGACGAGGTTTAGCGCAGGGCTGCCGGACGCGCTCCCACAATCAGCAGAGCCGGGGTATTGAGGCTGAAGACTGACATGGGCGCGCTCCATCATGAGGAAAATTGATCCGGCGGTCAGGATAGCATGAGGCCGCAGGGGTGTCAAGCAGACCCGTTGGCGCTGTGGTACACTCGCCCTTCCCAGTCCACTATCCAACCCCAATTCACCATGAGCGAACAAGGCCATTTCCGCGATCTGCCCATCGACATCTACCGCGAGCGTTTTCATCCCGGCGACCACACGTTGGTCGATGTGCGCGAACCCGAAGAATGGGTCATGGGGCGTATCCCCGGCGCGATCCACATCCCCTTGAACGATCTGCCGCTGCGAGCCGAGGAAATCCCCACCGATCAGCCGGTGGTGGTCGTTTGCGCCTCCGGCATCCGCAGCCTGTACGGGGCGCACTACCTCGTCCAGATCGGCTATCCCGAAGTCTACAACCTGGAAGACGGGACCAAAGGCTGGATGCTGCGCGGCCTGCCCATCGAACGCTGAATCCGGCCCAAATTCTGCGGCTCACCTCCGCCCGACCGCCGCCCACTCGACGCGCTGCAACCTCAGCCCGGCTCCAGGAGTAAATTCAGTAGAGACTGCTGCTTGCAACAGGGAGGATGGGGCGATGAAGCGATTCTGGCAGGCCATCACCGTACTGGCGCTGGCTGTCCTGGTGGTGATCGGAGCCGGTTTGGTCACGTCACCGGCAGAAGCGCAGTGTGCCGTCCGCGCCGATTGGCCGGTATACCGGGTAGTGCGCGGGGACACGCTCAGCCGGATTGCCCGGCGCTACGGACTCACGACGCTTCAATTGATGCAGGCCAACTGCCTGACCAGCAGCCGGATCATCACCGGGCAGAGCTTGCGCGTGCCGCCGCTGAATGCGACGACGCCGACACCCATCTCGGCAGGCGCACTGCCGCCGATGGGCCTGGGCACATATCTGGTCAGCGCCAGCTACCAGCCGTATGAATTCGGCTTCATGATCTGGTGGGCCAATACAGGCGACATCTGGGCCTTCTACAACAACGGCGGCGCGGCGCGGGTCTATCCCCTCGCGGTCTACGGTGGGCTGAACATGCAGCGCGTCGTGGACATTATCCCAGCGGGACGCATGGCTCCGCAGAACGGCTTCGGGCGCGTCTGGAGCAACTTCGCCGAGGTCCGCGCCGGGCTAGGTTGGGCGACGGCTGCCGAGCAGGGCTACCAACTCTTCGTACAGTCGCCCGGCTTCGGCGCGTCCTTCGTGGCGCTGACGCTGCCGGACAACAAGGTCATCAAGGTCAGCCCAATCGGAACCTGGTCGTTCGACCCCGGCTCGCCAGCCGCGACCTTCACCCCCAGCCCGACCGATCCGCGCATCGGCACGACCTTCCAACCCTTCGACAACGGCTTCATGCTCTGGCGAGCCGATACGGGCGACATCTGGGTGTTCATCGGGCAGGAGGTCGGCGAGATCAGCCGCTACGCCAACAGCGCCTACGGCGGCTGGCGCATCCTGCCGGTCTCGAATCCGGGCGGGCGGATCACGCCGCAGAACGGCTTTGGCAAACTCTGGAGCAATGTCCCGGCCATTCGGGACGGCCTGGGATTCGCCACGGCGGGTGAAAGCGGCTATCTGATGACGGCGCGTATCCAGGGCGGCGAGACGGTCGCCTTCGGCCTGCCGGACGGGCGGATCGTCTCGCAGCGGAGCGATGGCCGCTGGCAGGTCAGCAGCTTTGGGCCGCCGCCCACCCCCTTCCCGACCGCGCCGCCACCTGTTTTCACCCCCGGCCCCACAGTCACGGTAATGCCGCCGCCCACATTGATGCCCAACCAGACCGGGGCGACTTTCCAGATTTTCGAGAACGGCTTCCTGTTGTGGCGGGCCGATACGGGCGAGATCAGCGCCTTCGTCGGGCGCGGTCAGGCCGAGCGGCTGAGCTATCCGCTGGCGGCCTATAGCGGATTGAGCGTGCGGACGGTTGCCCCCCGTCCAGGGAGGGAGAGTGCGCTGCCTACCGAGAACGGCTTCGGCAAAGTCTGGACCAACAACCCCGGCCTACGCGACCGCATC
>JAEUQZ010000196.1 GCA_016788965.1 Anaerolineae bacterium
AACAGTTCGAGGATCTGCGCCTGCACGGTCAGATCGAGCGCCGAGACCGGTTCGTCGGCGACGATGAATTGGGGGTCGCGGACGATCGCCCTGGCGATGCTGACGCGCTGACGCTGCCCGCCGGATAGCTGATGCGGAAAACGATCGAGGAAATCGCCGCCCAGCCGCACATCGTCGAGCGCCTGCTGGAACAGATCGAGCAGTTCTTCGTCCGGCCCCTTGAAGCGCCGGAGCGTCTGGATGGCGCAGGCCGAGCAGCCCCGCATCGCCCGGTAGCTGTCTGTCTCGCAGGCCATACAGCCGTTGACCCGCACCATCATCAGCATGAACGCCAGCGTCTCTTCATGCATTTCCGGCAGCGTCATGATTCGTTCGACCAGCATTTGCCAGCGTGTGCCGCGCAGTTTACTCAGCGCGGGGATGACCGAATGCGGAAATAACAGCTCATTGGCGGTATACATAAAACCCCTTCTTCCCCCGGCAATTTTCCCGTGACAAATCTTGTCACGTTCCAGCATAGCCTCGCTGGTTCGCTTCGCACAAGTAGTACGCTGGTACTATTGGTCTTTACGAAAACCGCTGCGATTCGCTAGCTTTGAACCACTTTCTGGAAAGGGTGAGACAGATTGTGACTATTCTTCGTCTGCTGCTCGGAATGATGCTCCCGGTATTGGCGGCCTGCGGCAGCGGCGCAGTCGTCTTCGCGCCCACCCCCCTCCCACCCGATCAATCCGCTATCGTGTATCTTCATCCCAGCGGAGCGTTCAGTCTGGCCGTCCCGCGCCAGTGGCCGGTCTACGAGCAGAACCTGACGGTAGCGGCGGCCGCCGCCTTCTCGATCCCGCAGGAAACTGAGCCTGCCCTCCGTATCGCCGTCGTCAACGCCGGCCAGTCGGTGGATGCGGCGGCGCTGGGGGCATTCATCGAGCAGTACCAGACGGCCATCCGCCCTGATCTCGCCCGCTACACCGAAAGCAACCGTCAGGCGATGGGCGATGGAAGCTGGCGCATGACTGGCCTCCGCCAGACCGTCACCGATGCGACCGAACAGGTCAACACCTTCATCCAGTCCTCCGGGACGGCCATCGCGGTGATCGAAGTCGTCCTGCCGGATGATCCAGCCCGCCGCGCTGACCTGGAACAGGTCGTCAATACGTTCAGCATCCTGCCGGAGAACAGCTTGGAGATGGCCGAACCGGATGTACTCGCCTCGCTTTCGGGGGTCAGCCTGGAATTCCTCCATGTCAGCCATTGGGTCACGCCCGGCGGCGTGTTCTTCATCACGGGCGAAGTCAACAACACCGGACTCGAACCGGTCAGCAGCGTCCCCGTTCGCGCTGTGCTGTACTCCACTGAAGGGCTGCCGGTCGCCGAAGCCGTCGATACCGTCATGGGCTACAGTCTGCCACCCGGCGGCTATGCCCCGTTCAGCTTGCGCTTCGGCCAGGGGCAGCCTGCCCTCACCAGCACCTACGAACTCTCACTCGGTGGCGTGGATTGGACGCCGCAGACCAATGCTGTCGTCTACGGCGCGGATGAACTCTCCTGGTCGGATGAATCCACGCTCAGCGCGGATGGCAGCCTATCTATCGAGGGCACAGTCCAGAACATCAGCCCGAAGCCCATCAGCGCCCCACGCGCGGTCGCCACCATCTTCGACGCTTCGGGCAGGGTCATCGCGGCGGGATTCACCGACATCGCGGCGGTACTCGCCCCGGATGAACGCGCATCCTACCGCATTCTGATCACCGAAATGGGCGGTGAACCGGCCAACTACCTCGTCGCCATTCAAGGGCTGCCGTGACCGGAACCAGGGATGGCCTGCGAACTTCCTGAACGGGCGGACACGGCTGGGGCATCTAGGCTTGTCACTGCCTTATGCCTGCCCTAACTGCACCAGCAGGGTAATCAATGCCTGGAGTTCCGGCGGGATCAACCCGTCCTGGGCCGTGACTGTCCGCGAGGCTCCCGCCCGTTCTGCCGTGATCGCATAGGTGAACAGGTCGGCCCCGGCTCCGGGTGATGTAAAGACTCCCTGCATCTGGAAGAAGTTCATCTGGTCGAGCAGCCCGTCAATCTGCGTCACCTGATCGGCGGAGATCGTGCTGGCTGCGCTGTTGCGGAAGACGCTTCCGTTGCTCAACACCTGCACCGTCAGCAATTCCCCAGCGATTCCGCCCGTGCGTTCCATCATCAGGCTGTCGAATACCAACCCAGCGTCTGGGTCTTCCGTCGCCGCCACAATCGTGCCTGCTGCGGGCAGCGGCGGCTGCTCGGTCGTGTATTGGCGCGGCCCTTCCGTCGCGGGGGGTGCGCCCGGCGTCAGCCCAGCGGGGTTAACGGTCGCGGCAGACTGGGGCGTCGCACCGGACGGCCCCGATGTGGCAGCCGGGGGTGTTGTCCCGCAGCCCGCCAGCAGCACACCGATCAGGATCAGCGGAATCAAGCGTCGCATAAACATTTCTCCGTTCCCGAAGACCTTCATGTCTTCAGTGTGAAGGACATTCGTCGAACTGACAAGGGGACAATCGGCATCTGGTGGCTGATAGCCAGACCGGAAAAGTTAATAGTTGATAGTTTATAGTTGATAGAAAAATACAGATAGCTATTAGTCGATAGATTATCGCTTTTCGCCAAGCGGAATGCTCCAGGCGGCGATGAGAAATCTGATAAGAATGATAAGAATGAGAATGTGAGAATTGTCGTCGTTGTCGTCAGTGTCGGTGTCGCTGATTACCAGAGAAGGCGAAAAGTCCGAAATGTCGTCCAAGTCGTCCACGCCGGACGGACGAATTGGCACAAATGGCATAAATGGCGGCAACGGCAAACTGGCAATTCTGTGCCAAAGTCCTTGCATGTAAGGCAGCGATTGCCAGGATTGCTGCAAATACTGCAAATGCTGCAAATGCAAATCCCGCGAAAAGTTGCAGAAGCGCCGCCAGACATTCAAGTGATCTGGCTGCCGAAAAACCATGTCCATTGAAGGGACAGAAGCGCTGGTCGATCACGAGCCTCAATCTCGCCTGCGCGGGCGTTTTGTTGCGGCAATTTCGGCAATTGCGGCAGTTGCGGAACGGCAATTCTGTGCCAAAGTCCTTGCATGTAAGGCGGCGATTGCCAGAAGTGCTGCAAATGCTGCAAATGCAAATCGGCGAAACGCTGCAAAAGTTGCAAATGTTGCAGTTGCAACTGCGTGAATCTTGCAACTGCAATGGAGTGCGAAATTCGCAATCGATAGGTTGTGAAGGTGCGTCGGGCGGGAATGCCGGACGCCCTCTAAAGGGACTTCCTTCGGTCGCAAGAATGGCGTTCCTACCCGTCCGTACATACAGGGTAGCACAAAATGAGATCGAAAGGGTGACATTTTGTCTACTATTTGAGAATAATATTTTGAGCAGGGCGACGCTCGCTTGGATGCCGCCCTGGGAGTTGGGCGTGGTCAGGCGCTATCGAACTGACGGAGCAGCATCTCGAAGGTCATGATGGGCGCAACTTTGCCAATCGTCCACTGTTCGCGGCTGTCGGCAGCACGTGTCAAAAGGGAACGCAGCCCATCCGGGTTGAAGATGCCGCGTGAGAGGGTCTGTTCGGAGGTGAGGATGTCTTTGGCCCAATCGTGCAGGTCGGTCTTCAGCCAGCCTTCATAGTCGGCGTAGAGGGTCTGATACTCCAGGAAGATATGCCGGACGTGTTCATTGATGGCGTGTTTGACTTTGTGAACGACTCGCGCGGCGGCGCGTTGCGGAAAAGTGCTGTTGATGGGCAGTTGATTCGAATCGAGGGGGACACGGGCCAGGGCCGGAAATTCGCGGGCGATGATCTGCCGCTGCACCTGACGATTCATTCCCAATTCATAAGGGAGGCCGTAGCAGAAAACCTGAAGATCGAGATCGAAGTAGGGCAGACGGTATTCGACGTGCGAACGGCCAAAGAGAACATGGTAGAGGAGATGCCTGGAAAAGTGATTCTGCGTGTTGAAGGCAGAAGCACGCTGCGGATAGGGTAAACCTGCATAGGGTTCCAGGGCCTCATGGAAGCCGTTATAGGCCGACCCGACGACGCGCTTGTAGTAGTCTGGCTGGTAAAGGGAGTGTTCCTCCGCTTCGGTAAGACCGGGCCAGTTGTACTTCTCGATGTAGAGGCGGTAGAGCAAATCGGCAAAGGCGATATCGTCGGGGGCTTGGACGAGTCCGGTGGGCACAAAACTGGTTTGCGTCCAGATCAGGTCCCCCAGACCTGACAGATTGATATCCACATTCTGACGGACTTCCGGCAACATGCTGATGCCGTGCATGTGCATCCACGGGTGAAAGCCCTCTGTGAGACGCAGGTGCAGATCGGAGAAGTGCTTGATCCAGTTGCCATCCTCGAAATAATGTGGATGAAGTTCGACATGGGCTGCACGGGCGATCTGCTTGGCGTAGTGCATGTCGCGGCAGTCGGGCTGCCCAAAGGTGAATATCTTGATGGGGACATCGTGATGGAGGCTGGCTCCGAGGATGCCACGACTGTCCAGGCCACCGCTGACATAAACGCCGATTCGTTCGCCGGGTCTGCACATTTTGCGGACGGCGGCACGCAGCAGTCGAGCGCCTTCTTCGACAGCTTCATCATGGGTGATGGATTGAGGCAGAATGGGAACCTGATCGAAACTCCAATAGCGACTGATCTCGACTGTACGGGCGGCACAGTCATAGGTGAGGATGCTGGCCGGGGGCATCAGGTTCACGCCAGCGAAGAAGGTCTTCAGATGGAGGAGGCGTTGGAAGCGCATGTACTCAGCGACGGCATCTTCCCTCAGACGGCGATCCACTTCCTGGTCTTGCAAGACTCCCTTGACCTCGGCGGCGAAAACCAAGCGATCACGAACCTGAGCGAGATAGGTGGGGTACAGGCCGAAGCGATCATTGGCAACGATCAACTGGCGAGAGCGGGTGTCCCAGATGGCGAGGGCGAAAGCGCCGTGAAGCGCTTCGACGAAGCGCTTGCCCTTGATCTGGTAGAGGTGGAGCGCCAGGGCTTCATCAGAACGAACCGCGTTACTGTCCCACTCGATGTCAGGCACATCATGGAACTCACCCGCCATGAAGATCGCTGCGGTATGATCAGCGTTCCAGAGCGGTTGGGTCGCCCGATTGAAGATGCCAATTCCGATGCGCCCCAGTCCAACCCGGTCGCGCGGATCGGAATATGTTTCAGACACATACCAATCCTGATGGGTCATGGCCGCGCCCATCGCAGTGAGGCGCGACGGAATGTCGACAGTCCCGTCTGGATCAATGACACCGAAAATCCCGCTCAAGATAGTCCACCTTCTCGACAGTGCCAAACCACAACATGATTATCGAACTCTGAGCAGCCTGATTGCAACCATCAATGTGTAGTTTCCAACTGTTCCAGTTTCTTTCGAGAAGAATAACCATCAGCACCTTGCAGCAAACGTAAGAGCATTGCATCCCTGGTGCGTCCCATATATCATCCAGGCAGAGATGATTCGGACACAGCAACCTGAGCGGGGCACAGGCCGTCCGCTCAATTGAGGAGCAGCTCATGGCGAAAGAATACGATGTGGTCGTCCTCGGCGCGGGGCCGGGGGGGTATGTGGCCGCGATCCGCGCCAGCCAGTTGGGATTGAAGGTGGCGGTGGTGGAGAAGCAGTACTGGGGAGGGGTGTGCCTGAATGTGGGCTGCATCCCGTCGAAGGCGCTGCTGCGTAACGCGGAACTGGCGCATATCTTCCAGCACGAAACCAAGACGTTCGGCATCAAGGTCGAAGGAACGGTCACATTCAATTACGGCGAAGCGTTCAAGCGCAGCCGGCGGGTGGCTGACGGGCGCGTCAAGGGCGTGCATTTCCTGATGCGGAAGAACAAGATCGACGAGTATGACGGCTGGGCGACCTTCACCGGGCCGAATGCGGTGAACGTGGCGCTGAACGCGGGCGGAACGGAAACGCTCCAGTTCAAGCAGTGCATCATCGCGGCGGGGGCGACGACGCGACTGATCCCTGGATCGAAGCTGAGCGAGCGGGTCGTGACGTATGAGGAACAGATTCTCCAGGACACGCTGCCGAAGTCGATCATCATCGCGGGGTCGGGAGCGATTGGCGTCGAGTTCGCGTATGTGATGCACAACTACAGCGTCGAGGTGACGATTGTGGAATTCCTCGACCGGATGGTTCCGCTGGAGGACGAAGAGGTCTCTGCTGAACTGCGGAAGCAGTACGAGCGGATGGGCGTGAAGGTGCTGACCTCGACACGGGTGGACAAGATCGAGGATACGGGCACGGGCGTGCGGGTGAGCGTCACCGGGGCGGATGGTAAGCCGCAGGTGCTGGAAGCCGATAAGTGTATGCAGGCGATTGGTTTCAAGCCGCGGGTGGAAGGTTATGGGCTAGAGAAGACGGGCGTCAAGCTGACCGAACGCGGGGCGATTGACATCAACGGCAAGATGCAGACGAATGTGCCGCACATCTACGCGATTGGCGATGTGACCTCCAAGCTGATGCTGGCGCATGTGGCCGAGGCGATGGGGGTGATCGCTGCCGAGAACATCGCCGGGGCGGAGACGATTGAACTGGACTTCGACATGATGCCACGGGCGACGTACTGCCAGCCGCAGATCGCCAGCTTTGGCTGGACGGAGAAGCAGGCGCGGGAGAAGGGCTACGACATCAACGTCGCCAAGTTCCCGTTCCAGGCGAACGGCAAGGCGCATGGGTTGGGCGATACGACCGGGTTCGTCAAGCTGATCAGCGACAAGAAATACGGCGAACTGCTGGGGGCGCACCTGATCGGGCCGGACGTGACGGAGCTACTGCCGGAACTGACGCTGGCGCGGCTGGCGGAACTGACGCCGAACGAGATCGCCCGCAACGTCCACGCGCATCCGACGCTGAGCGAGGCGATCAAGGAAGCGGCACATGGGCTGGAAGGGCACATGATCAATTTTTAGAGCCGCCAGACACTAAAGTGTCCGGCTGCCGAAAAACCATGTCCACTGAAGGGACAGGGCAAAACGCAATGTCTGTGTTCGGTTGCTAGTGAACATCACAGCGGCTCGCGATTCGACGGCAAAAGGACATCCAATTCAGGTTATCGGACGTGCAGTATCTATCGCGCACCGCTTTGTTGGAAAGGAAGTCGATTGGCACATGGGCAGCGGGTGAGGGTCATCTACGATCCATCGGTGAATTCGCTGACAGTGTGGTTCGGCAATCCGGCAGCGGATTATATGGCGACGCAGATCGAAGATGATCTGGTGGTGATGAAAGACTCGACCGGACGTGTGTTGGGATTTGAGAAGCACTTCTTCACGGCCGCGCCGGGCGAGGTGAATGTTCAACTGGAAACGCTGTCGCTGATGCACCCAGAGGATGTTCTGGGCGATCCGGCGGGGTGATGGAGTTGGTAGGTAGGGAAGGGCATGGCTGATGGGGCTGTGCCCTTTTCGATTCAGGGGGAAAAGGTTCCGTTCAGTCGCGCGAGCCGGGATACAGTGGTTGATTACGCTCGATGGGATCATCTGACAGGCTGCCGTAAGTCAAATCGATGAACTGTTCCCAGGGCATATGGCGGTAGGCTTCGGTTTCGATATCGTGTCTGAGAACACTGCTGAGATGTTCTAACAGCAGAACTTTTTCAGTCAGAGTCAAGCGGTTGGTGAGTTGAATGGCATCCTCGTAGTTCGTCATCGTTCAGTCCTTTCTTCTCAGCCGTACTCATCAGATCGAGGTGTACTCGATTTCATCCCGCAAGTTGGGAGAGCGTGGTTGGTTCCACTCAGAGGAATCTCATTGACCAGAAACCTGGGGAAGCTGCCGTTCACGGAGCGCGGCTGAGGCATAGCGCAGGGCTTCGGCGATGTCCTCACGATCCAGGTCGGGAAAATCGGCGAGTATCTCCTCCGTGGTCATGCCCGCCGCGACCATATCCACGACGGTTGCCACAGGAATACGCAAGCCGCGAATGCAGGGTACACCGCCCATTTTTGCCGGATCAATGGTAATGCGCTCAAAGGCCATGCTGCTCTCCTGTATCTATCCTGCAGGGTGTCGATTCATTCTAGCACGGGACATGGGGGTGTGCCGTGGTCGATTACTCACCGGCTAGGTCGTTCCCGGCGGGGCGAAGGGCTGGGAGGCGTCGTCCAGCACCAATACCCAGTCGGGGCCATCCACGGGTGTGGTGAAGGTCAGGTGTGGGGCTGCGGGGAATTCGGCAATCGGGGCGGCGACACCGGTGCGCGGGTTGAACCACCAGGCGCGGAGGGTCGCGCCGGTCAAAGCGGCACAGTTCAGGCGCAGGGTTTGCGGCATGGGCAGATAGAGCATTGCCCAGCGGCCGTGAGCATCCCGGCAGGCTCGCTGATGTTCACTGCGACCGGTCTGCACCGTGCCGATCAAGCTCTGGTCGGGGATGCGTTCGAGCATAGGGCGGGATTCGATCAGGCGGCGCAGGTGGATCATTTGGCTCGCGCCGGGACGATCCAAGGCTTCGCGCCAGGTGAATTCGGGATAATTGATGGCCTCAACCCGGTCTGAATAGGACTGCCAGATCGAATGATGCCCGTAGGTGACGCCGGCTCCTCCGGCGAATACGGTGCGGTAGGTTTGCTTGCGAACTTCATAATCGCGGAAGCGGCCGTTGGCCGGGTCCCAGGTGGGCCAGGGGGCGGCGGGGTGGTCTTCGTAGTTGGGTTCGGCATCCAGCACGGGTTTGGCGGGCGACAAGTTGTACAGGTCATTTACCCATTCCCAGCCGGGAGTTTCCCTAGCCCAGTGGCCGGACTGAATCATGATGAAGTCTGACCAGTCTTCGGCGTGGATGGTCGCAGGCGACTCATAGCCGCCGTCGGGATGGTAGGTCAGGAGGGCAGTGGTTCCCAGCACAGAACGGATGCCCCGCGCCATGCCCCGCCAGATCGGACGCCAGTCATGTTCGGATTTCGTGGGCGGACGATCCCCGCCCAAGCACCAGATCAGGTTGGTGCGGGACTGCCAGTGGTGGGCCAACCAGCGCCCGTAGACCTCGGCGTTGTCGGGGTTGAAGATCACCGGGCCGATGCCCCAATCGGGCGTGATCTTGTCGGCCCAGGTGGGCAGGATAGAGACATATAACCCATGCTGTTCAGCGAGAGTCAGGTAGTCATCGAGCCGATGGAAGTAGGCTTCGTTCGGCTGGGTGGGGTCATTGTCGATCAGGGGGCGTTCGCCATAGATGTTGGGGGTGTTGAGGCCATCCTGCTCGATCAGGGTCATCACCTGGACGACGTT
>JAEUQZ010000197.1 GCA_016788965.1 Anaerolineae bacterium
TTCGCATCCCGGATCACGTTCGAGGGGGGAAATGTTGCAAGAATCGCGCAGTTGCAACTGCACCGACTGCAACAACTGCAACAACGTTTCCTTGCATGTAAGGGGGTTTCCGTCATTTGCCGTTCCGCAACTGCCGCAATTGCCGAAATTGCCGCAACAATCGTCCGGCGTGGACGACATTTCGGACATTTCGTCCGTTCTGCCGATCAGCGTCCCCGTCACTGACGACATTGACGACACTGACGACATTTCTGACAAAACGCGCAGTTGCAACTGCAACATTTGCAACTTTTGCAACATTTCGCGGGATTTGCATTTGCAGCATTTGCAGCATTTCTGGCACAACGCTGCTTACATGCGAGGACTTTGACACACAATTGCCAGTTTGCCGCTGCTGCCATTTGTGCCAATTCCGAGCATTTTGAATGGCTAACAGCGATAAGCTTCAAACAAATGACATCACTGACACTGACGGCACTGACGACATTTCCGCCACAAAAGCATTGCTCTATTAACTATAAACCATAAACTATCAACTATTTCTCAATACAGGAAACCCCATGACCCACGATCCCCACCCAGACACCACCCCTAACCTGACTGCCTTCCTCCGCCGCTTCCTGATCGTCCAGGTCGCCGTCTTCGCCGGGGTTTACCTCTTCTGCTGGGTCGCCAACCTCCGCACCGTCACGGATTACGCCAACGGCCTCTTCCTGGTCGGCTGCGTGTTCATCATCTTCGGGGTTTTCCGCGTCTTCGGTGGGAACGCCGTGGAGCGCAGCTTCAATCTCCGCTACGCCCAGACCGTTGGCGACCAATCCAGCGAAACCCGCGGCCGTCGCATGATGCGCGAACTGGATCGCGGCCTGGGTGCATCCGTCCGCCTCTTCTTCTACGGCATCGTCCCCATCATCGGCAGCATCGTCGTCTGGTCCGCCGCCCAATGATTCCAAACCCTCTGCATTTCTCTGTGTCTCTGTGGTGGAATTCTTCTTGTCTTACTCGCCGCCCCATGACTCCAGCGCCCCCAGCAGTTCATCCGGCCGCGGCGCGTAATTCCCCACCCGCCGCACCACCAGCCCGCTGGCCGTGTTCGCCAGCATCGTCGCTTCGTCCAGCGGAGCGCCCCCCAGCGCGGCCAGCGTCAGCACCGCGATGGTCGTGTCCCCTGCCCCCACCGTATCGTAGACATCCGTCACCGCCGGGGCCGGGCAGTGCTGCGTCGTCCCGTCCGCCCGCGCGAGCGTCGCCCCGTCCGCCCCGCGTGTGATCACCATGCCCAGCGTCAGCGCCAGCCGTTCGCGCAGTTCCAGCGCCGCCGCCGCGAAATCCTCGTCGCTGCTCAGGTCGCGCCGCAAATACGCACGGGCTTCGTCGGCGTTGCACTTGACGATCCCGAAGCCGCTGTACTGGTCGAGCCGTCCCTGGGCATCCGCCGTCAGCAGCAGACCCGCTCCCTCGGCCGTCTCCCGTACCCTCTCCACCAGCGAGGCCGTCAGCAACCCCGTGTGGTAGTCGGAGAACAGCACCGCCCGTGCTTCGGGGAGCCGCAGCTGCACCGCCTCGACCACCTGCCGCTCCACCGCCTCGCTGATCGGCTGCCGCGAGAGCGTATCCAGCCGGGCCACCTGCTGTGGGAAGCGCAGCCCCATCTGCGCCAGGATGCGCGTCTTCACCGTGGTCGGCCGCCCCGCGTCTACGACCAGACTGCCGATGTCGATCCCCCGCCCCTGGAGAACCTGCCTCAGCATCGTCCCGGTGCTGTCCGAACCGATCACCCCCACCTGGAGCGCCGCGCTCCCCAGCGCCACGATGTTGGCCGCCGGGTTGGCTGCCCCACCAGGGATCAACTGCCGCTGCTCGAACTCCAGCACCGGGATCGGAGCCTCCCGGCTCATCCGCGTCGCCCGCCCGATCAGGTACTCATCCAGAAACACATCCCCGATGACCAGCACCGCTTGCCCGGCCAGCCGGGGAACCCAGCCTTTCAGATCAGCCATCTTTCCCTCGCAGTACCACCGCCAGCACAAATCGCGGCAGCCGCAGCATCCTACGTAAGCGCCAGGGCTGCCTCACCAGACGAAACGCCCACTCCAACCCCATCCGCCGCATCCAACCCGGCGCGCGCGGCACGACTCCGGCGATGAAGTCGAACGCCCCACCCACCCCCATCGCCATCCCCACCCGCAGCCGGGGCAGGTTCCGGGCAATCCATTTGTCCTGCTCCGGTGCGCCATAGGCCACGAACAGGATATCCGCCCGGCTGGCATTCACCCGCTCGACCAGATCGTCTTCTTCGCCAGGATCAGGACATCCCGCATACGTCCCGACCACCTGCAAACCCGGATGCCGCTCCTGGAGAATCCGCGCAGCTCGCTCGGCCACGCCCGGAGCCGCCCCCAGGAAGAACAGCTTCCAGCCTTCCCGCGCTGCCCGCTCGGCGATGATCGGAACCCCGTCCGAGCCGGTCACGCGCTCCGGCAGCGGCCGCCCCAGGTAACGCGCCGCCCACAGCAGACCGACCCCATCCGGCACGCACATCTCTGCCCGCCGCAGGATATTGGCGAAGTTCGCGTCCTGCCGCGCGATAATGATGAATTCCGGGTTGATGGTGCAGACGTGATGCGGCCGCCCGCGCTTTACCCATTCTCCGATGCGCTCCAACCAGGACGCATAGGTGATCGCATCCACCGGGAATCCCAAAACGCGAAGCCGTTCGTGTTCACCTGCCTGGATGGGTGCTTGTGGGGCAGCTTCCGGCTCACCAGTCGAATGGAGCAGCGCCCGCGCCGCCGCGAGGACTTGATCGGCCGTCACCAGCCGCATACACGTCCGCGCCGCGCAGCCTTCCCGCAGCCCAATCCCGTGCCCGACGTAGCTGCACGGGCTGCACTCCACCCCGCTCCGCACCACCCGCGACCGCCCCTCCGGCGTCCACGGCCCCCAGGCATCGGCATTGCTCGGCCCGAAGATCGCCACGACCGGCATCCCCACCGCCGCGGCCAGGTGCATCACCCCACTGTCCGCCCCGATGAACACGTCCGCCGAGCGGATCACCGCCGCGAGTTCTCGCAGCGAAGTTTTCCCAGTCAGGTCGAGCGCCTCGCCCTGCATCGCTTCTCGGACAGCCGCTCCGCCATCATCGCGACCCCCAACCAGGACGATCTCCGCGCCCTCTTCCTGATTCAGCCGATCCGCCACCGCCGCGAACCGCGCCGCATCCCAGCGCCGCGCCAGACTGTAGCCGCCGCTCCCCGGATGGATCACCACCCGCCGTCCCTTCGCGGGCAGCAGACCAGCGGGCAGTCCCTCGGATAGCGCCACCCGCGCTGATCGCAGCCGCGAATCCGCTCCCAGCCGCGCCACCAGATCGAGCCAGTACCGCGCCTGATGCCGCGCTCCGAAGCCGTCATCCCGGACGCACTCGGTCAGAAACCAGCCGTTGCCCTGATCCAGCCCGATGATCCGCCGCGCCCCGCTCGCCCAGGCGATCAGCGCAAACTTGAGCGTCCCCAGCTTCAGCGTGAAGTGGTGGAAGAAAACCACAGCCTCGAACGGCTCGCGCCGCAGTCCCCTCAACCGCCGCAGGTTGGCCGGGCGGAAGAAGGCCGCCGAACTGTTCATCTGCTGCCGTTCCAGCGTGACGACCGAATCGACCAGCCCTGTCCCTTCGAGGATCGGGGCAGCGTGGGCGCTGGTCAGCAGGGTCAAATGGGCATCCGGGCGAGCCTCCCGCAGCGCGGCCAGGGCCGGCGTGGTCAGGATCAGATCGCCGATGTCGGCAAGCTGGACGAGCAGAATACGCGCGGTCATGGGCGTTCTTCACTCATGGGAACGGCTGCCGGAGAAAACCGAACCAGCAAGTGGGGGATGAAGCGCCCTGGGATAGCCGATTCATGTTCGCCCACCCGGATTGCGCCCAACTTCAGGTAGAACTCCTCAGCATTCGGATCAGACTCCAGCGTGAATGAATCATAGCCCAAGCGCCGCCCCACCTCGACCGCGTGATCGAATAGGCGGCGGCCGTATCCCATCCCGATCTGATCCGGCTCAATGAACAGATCTTCCAGATGCAGCCGGTCAGGAAGCACATGCAGGGCATAGAACCCGGCGATCCGCCCGTCCGTTTCCAGAACATAGACATGCTGCTGCTCGATGATCTCCGGCGTGATGCGGAGAGTCTCCCGTACCCGCGCCATGAAGGCTTCGTCGTAGCCCCAATGGGCTTTCGAGCGCCAGAACAGCCCCGTCAGCGCCTCGGCCTCGTCTGGTCGTGCCCGTCGGATCGATCCGTCCGGTCTACTCATCCCTGTACCACAGCCTCCAGCGCCGCGATGACCTGCTCCGCCGCTCGTTCCCAGGTGAACCGCTGCGCCTGGGCATACCCCATTTCAACCAACCGCGCCCGCAGCGCCGCATCCTCGCTCATCTGGCTCATCGCTGCCGAAATTGATCCGACATCCAGCGGATCGACCAGCAGCCCGGCTTCGCCGACCAGTTCCGGCAGGCTGGAAGTTCGGCTGGCGATCACGGGTGTGCCGGAGTGCATCGCCTCCAACACCGGAAAGCCGAAACCTTCATGCAGCGAAGGGAAGACCAGCGCCAGCGCCCCGGCATACAGCGCCCCCTTGTCGGCCTCGTCGATGTACCCGATCAGGCGCACTCCATCTACCCCTTCCACCCAGGCCGGATCGTACAACCAGCCCGGTTTGCCCGCCAGCACCAGATCGATCCGCTGCTCAGGATGCTGCCCGCGCCAAAGGCGATAGGCTTCCACCAGCCGGGCGATGTTCTTGCGCGGCTGGAGCGTGCCGATGAACAGGAAGTAGGGTCTTTCCAAACCGTACTTGTGCCGCGCGGCTTCGATACCGCCCACGGGCGGCGCATCCACACCCGGATAGACCACTCGGATATCTTGCAGAGGCGTTCTGTAGAAGCGGTTGAGGTCAGCGGCCGTGGCCTGGCTGTCGGCCAGGACGATGCTCCCCCGGCGGGCGCTGAAGCGGGTCGTCCAATCCAGATAGAGGCGCTGAGCGCGGCTATGCGCTTGGGGAAACCAGCGGTAGCCGAGGTCATGCACTGTGACCACTGCCCGTCCAGGGAACAGGATGGGCAGCGTGTGCGCGGGCACGAAGGTTACATCAGGGCGGTCGCACCAGAGTTCCACCGCGAAGCGCAGATGCGTCCACGCCCGGCGGAAGGGGATCACCTGGTAGGCGACCTGGAGAGACTGTGGGAAGAGATCAGGCGCAGGTTCATCGCGGAAGTAGAGCGTGATCTGGTGGGGATGGTCGCGGCGGATGAGGGCGCGGATCAACTGGATGGCGTACTGCTCGGTTCCGGTGACGCGCTTCACCGTACACCGGCTGGCATCGATGGCGATCCGCACTAGCGCCTCTGACGGATGACCACCGGCAGGATCAGCAGCACGGCCAGTACCCCCAGCGGAACCGGCCAATAGGCGGCCGTGATCGACAGCAGGTCAGCGGGGATCATCCCCAGCGTGACCACCAGCCCAACCGCGCTGGCTACCACCAACGCCAGCCCGGGCAGGAACAGACGGCCTTCACGCGGGCGGGCCAGGATCGCGGTCAGCAGCATGGCCGTCCCCACCGCGCCCACCAACAGCGGCCAGCCAGTGCCCCATCCCGGCGATCCGGGCTGACCCAGAAAGAGCATTACCCCGGCGGCCAGCATCAGGCTCAGGCCGATGAACAGCGCCCCATTTCCCCAGCGCCCGGAGGTCAGCCAGCGGGCGACGAAGGCTACTCCCATCCCACCTACGACCAGCGCCAGCAGCAGGTCTGCCGAGGGCAGGCTGCCGGATGTGGTCAGGGTGAAGGTCAGCCAGGCTCCGGCTGCGATCAAGAGCAGCGCCGGGACGAGCGAGTCCAACTGGCCGCGCCGCGATACCAGCAGCGGCGGGGCAGGGAAAAACCGCTCCGGGTGTTCAATGCGAACCTGGCGCTCGGCAGCCGCCTGGGCGTCGGCTTCGATCTGGGCGAGGCGGGCCTGTTCAGCCGCCTCCTGTTCCGCGACCATATCGCTGAGCGAGGAGACTGCGGCCAGGGCCGCTTCAATATCCAGGCCGTCCGTCACCGTCGCGGGCATCGCATCCGGCGCGGGCAGGGCGGATTCGGGCACATCCGAGGGTAGGGTTTCAGGTCGTTCGTCGTTGGTCATAGGCCATATTATGGCGAACTTCTCGCACCCACGCCAGCGTCGAGTTGAGCCTTGCCTGAGCAAATCGCTGCCGTTATAATGACCACCTAATGGCGACGTGGCCAAGTGGTAAGGCAAGGCTCTGCAAAAGCCTGATGCGCCGGTTCAAATCCGGCCGTCGCCTCTGAAAGACAAGGTGTACCAACAGGGTGCGCCTTTCTTTTTGCCCCGTTTGTGAAGAAGCGGGCAGGTTCCGGTTTTGGGGGGTTTACAAAACCGAAATCGGGCGTATTATCAAAGTGCCAGAACGCCTTCGCGGTGCTTCGGCATCTCTGTCCATGAGTGAAGAAGGATCACATGACCGAGGACAGTAGTCCTAAGGAACAGCCGCTCTTAGGCAGCGGCGATGATGTCCACCGGCGTTGATTTCCCCCACGTTTTGTAACGCTGCCGAGGGATGACGCCGAGTGCGTCATCGCCGTCTCCAGGCAGCCCTGTTCCTCCAGGCCGCACAACACCATATTGTTCGAGAGCAGACCCGGCTCTGAGGGCGACTCTGGCCTGTCTGCTCATGCGAATCCGCATGGAGGCAACAATGTACAATGACCTTCTGTTGAACCGTCTTGTGGCGACTCAGCCAGACGACGACCAGGATGCCCGCATCCAGGACCTGATCGACGAGATCGAGGAGCTGAACAGCCTGGTTGGGCCGGAAGCCCAGCAGCTCATCGAGGACCTGCGCCCGCGCATCGTCACCGATAATGTCTACGAGGACATCGAAGAACACGCTTCGTTCGGCGACCGGATGGCCGACCGTCTGGCAACACTGGCGGGCAGTTGGAAGTTTATCATCTTCTTCGCCGTGCTGATGGCGGTATGGATCGCCGGTAACTTCGCGTTGGGGACACGGGCTTTTGATCCGTTTCCGTTCATCCTGCTGAACCTGACGCTCAGCACCCTGGCCGCCCTGCAAGCACCGGTCATCCTGATGTCGCAGAACCGGCAGGCTTCCAAAGACCGGGCGATGGCCGAAAACGATTATCAGGTGAACCTGAAGAGCGAAGTCGAAATCGCCGATCTGCATCGCAAGGTGGACGCACTGACCGATGCGCTGACCATGCAAACCCGGATGGTGAACGCCTTAATCACCGCCCGGCAGAAGGAACTCAGCGCAACCGTCAGAGCGATGGAACACAACCGGATGATGGCGATGAGCAGCCACCCTCACACGTCCATGAATGCCCACATGGAGTGATGCTGACATCCTTTGCTGCTGAAGCGGACTGAACGCGGGCCTACTCGGTGGAGTACGCCCGCGTTTGTTTATCCGGGGAAAATCTTGCCCGGATTCAGGATGCCGTTTGGGTCGAGCGTCTGTTTGATGCTCCGCATTACATCCAGGGCCGGGCCATGCTCCACGGGCATGTATTTGGCCTTGCCGATGCCGACCCCATGTTCTCCGGTGGATGTCCCGCCCAGTTCAAGCGCCTTGAGGACGATAGCGCCGTTGGCGTCCATGGCCTGCTGGTACTCAGCATCATTGGCGAAGGGGAATTCGACATGAATGTTGCCGTCTCCGGCGTGGCCGATCATCGTGGAGGGGATGTTTCGTTCGGCGCGAATCTGCTCGACGAAGCCGATCAGTTCAGGATAGGCGCTGATGGGGACGGCCACATCGTTGATGAAGAACTGCTTATCGGGGTGCATCCGCACCATGATTTCGTAGGAGTGGTGGCGAGCGTGCCAGAGCCGTTTACGCTCGGCGGTGTCGGTGGTGGCGCGGAAGTTGAGCGCGCCCATCTCTTCGCAGATCTGGCGGACGATTTCCAGCCCGGCGGACAAGGTGGACTGCTGGGCGGCGTGGAATTCCATGAACAGGGTGGGGTTTTCGGTGAGGTCAACCCCTTCGGCGCTGCTGAGCATCCTGCAATGGGCGGCATCGATGAATTCCAACGCGGCGGGATCGAGGCCGCTGCCACGCACGGCGACGACCGTCTCGACGGCGGCTTTGACGGTCGGGAAAGCGGCGACCACGGCGCTCATATGCTCCGGGACGGGAATCAGCTTCAGGGTGGCTTCGGTGATGATGCCGAGCGTGCCTTCGCTGCCCACGAAGAGATGCAGGAGATCGTAGCCAGCGGACTGCTTGACGGAGCGCGAACCGACATGGATCAGGCGGCCATCGGCCAGGGCGACCTGCATCCGCAGGACGTTGTCCTTGCTGGCTCCGTAGCGGACGGTGCGGATGCCAGCAGCGTTGTTGGCGAGCATCCCGCCGACGGTGGCATTCGCGCCTGGGTCGGGCGGGAAGAACAGGCCGTGCCGGGCCAACTGCGCGTTCAGGTCTTTGTGGCCGATACCGGGCTGGACTGTGACCTGGAAATCATCGGCGTGGAGTTCGACGATCTGGTTCATGCGCTCGAAGGAGAGGAGAATCCCACCGAAGAGGGGGATGCTGCTGCCTTCCAGCCCGGTTCCGACACCCCATGGGGTGACGGGGAGGCGGTGTTCATTGGCGAGTTTGAGGGTATCGGCGACGTGTTGGGGGGCTGCGGGCCAGACGACGACCTCGGCGGGGGAGGCGCGGTGCTGGGATTGATCCCTGGC
This sequence comes from Anaerolineae bacterium, assembly GCA_016788965.1. GTDB lineage: Bacteria > Chloroflexota > Anaerolineae > Aggregatilineales > Phototrophicaceae > CFX2. Next base: position 8,770 of record JAEUQZ010000197.1, read on the forward strand.
GTGGAGGTCAATATCGGCCTGGGCGGTGCTGAGGTTCTCCGCGCCGACGATCTGGCGGAGGTGGTCGATGATCTGGGCGGTGACGGGATTGAAGGGTGGGGTCATTGTTGAGTTGATGGTTTGTAGTTGGTAGTTAATAGATCAAATACGGATCAGTGAGTATTGTGGGAAATGTTGCAGTTGCAAGCGCACGTTTTGTCGGAAATGTCGTCAGTGCCGTCAGTGTCAGTGATGTCATTTGTTTGAAGCTTATCGCTTTTAGCTGATCGCTGTTAGCCATTCAAAATGCTTGGAATTGGCACAAATGGCAGCAGCGGCAAACTGGCAATTGTGTGGCAAAGCCCTCGCATGTAAGCAGCAGTTTGCCAGAAGTGCTGCAAATGCGCCGCCAGACACTAAAGTGATCTGGCTGCCGAAAAGCCATGTCCACTGAAGGGACACCAGAGACGGATCGCTGGTCGATCACGGTCTCCCCATATTGCAT
>JAEUQZ010000198.1 GCA_016788965.1 Anaerolineae bacterium
ACGCACGATGCTCAGCCCCAACCCGCTCCCGCTGCCATGCGACCGTGCCCGCACCAGCGGCTCGAAGATGCGATCCGGCAGATACTCCGCCGGGATGCCCTCGCCGTTGTCCACGAACTGGACGACGTACTGGCTCGGCTGTGCCCCCAACCGGATGCTCACCCGGCCGTCCGCGCCAGAATACTTCAGCCCGTTGTCGATCAGGTTCTCGAACGCCCGCACCAGCAAGTCCCGATCCCCTTCCAGCGGCATCGGGCCGGGCGGCGCGTCCATCTCCAGCGACTTGCCATCGCGCTGGGCGCGTTCATCATGGGCATACAGCGCCTCCTCCAGCACATCCGCCAGGTCGAGCATCCCCGGAGCCAGCGGCACATACGCCAGCCGCGCGTCGAACAACATGCTGTCCACCAGCCGTGCCAGCCGCTGCGCCTCATCCTCAATCGTCGTCGCCGACTTGCGCCAGTTCTCCGGCTCGACCGTCACCGACTGCCGCAGATTGGCCGCGTGCCCGATGATCGCCGCCAGCGGATTCCGCATATCGTGGACGATCCGCCGGATGAAGTTCTCGTAGAACGTGTTCTGCGTCCCACCCTGGAGCGGCCGGCACACCAGCGCGTAGCTGTCCCGGTCGAGCGTGAACGCCTGCACCGAAACCCGCTGCCCTTCCCGCAGTGCCAGCGTCTGAATCGTGATGCGCTCGCTGGACTGCGCCCGCTTCAACAGCCCCAGCACATTCGCATTCAGCCCCGCCCCATCCAGCAGATCACGCGCCGCTTCATTATGCCAGCGCACCCGCCCGCGTCGATCTGCCACCAGCACGCCCTCGTTCAGATACGTCGAGAGCGACTCGAATCGGGCGATCCAGGCGTCGCCCGTCGTCCGCGAGCGGATCACCCGCAGGATCGCCAGCAGCGCCAGCCCCACCCCGCTCATGATCCACACGATCACGCCCGTCGAGGCGAACCGGATCACCACCAATGGCGTTCCCGCCGTCTGGCTGGCCGAGATCAGCGCCAGCGTCAGCACGATCCACAGTAGCACGCCCGCCGCGTAGAGAAAACGGTACATGCGGCCTAACCTATCCCGTCACCAATCGATAGCCAATGCCGTGAACCGTTTCGATCAGCTCGTCGCGTTCCAGCTTGAGCTTGCGCCGCAGCGCCGCCACATGCCGGTCTACCGTCCGCTCGTAACCCACCCAGTGGTAATCCCAGACGTGGTTGAGTAGCTCCTCGCGCGTCCACTGGCGGTTCGGATACCGCGCCAGGAACGCCAGCAGCGCGAACTCGATGGGCGTCAGGTCGATCTGCTGCCCAGCCCGCGTCACCCGGAAATGATCCAGGTCGATCTGAATATCCTCCCGCACCCGCAGCGTATGCGGACTGGCCGCATCCTCATCGGTCGTCTCCCGGCGGATGTGCTGCACTGCCCCCAGCGTCGCCCGGATTTGATTCGCCAGCGCGTTGTTGTCCCACGGCTTGGTCACGAAGGCGATGGCTCCCTGACCCAGGCTCTCCACTTGCCATTCGGGATACGACGTCAGCATGATGATCGGGATGAAGCGGCTCCGTTGCCGCAGCCGCCGGCAGACTTCCAACCCGCTCATCTGGCTCTGGTCGCGCTCATCCAGCACCACATCCAGCAGCACCAGGTCCGGCTCCCGCTGATCGACCAGCCCCAACGCGGCCGTCCCCGTTGCTGCCGTATGCACCTCGTAACCCAGCCGCCCCAGGAACGTACTCAGCGCCGACCGGATGGCTTCTTCATCATCGACGACCAGAATGCACGCTTTCGAGTCCATCTTTCCTCATCGAATCAAATCCCTTCGCCCGCTGCATTATAGCCCGTATTCTTCCTTCAGACAGACCTGATGCAAGGGAACGACCTTCTCAGGGTGCATTTCACTTTCGTGCGTGCCTTACTCAAAGCTTGAGTTCAATTGTTGAACATGCAGGCAAGGACGCAATAACTTGAAATGCACACACCTTCTCAAGTTGATTGACTGACAGGCCGAAGAAGAGTATAATTTAATTCAGATCGAAATATATGACTTGTTGCAACATGTAACAACGCAATTGCCCCAGGAGCGTTTGATCCAGCCTTACGGATTGCATTGCTTCGCCCAGGACTTTACCGCTCAAACCTCCTAGTTTTGACCTCACCGCCCATCAAATCCTTCCTGTTGCCCAAGCACTTCGGAGATTGTGCAACACTGTATCGGGTTTCCCATCCAATCTGGCGAGAAACTCATCGGTGTCTTCGACAAATGTAGATGGTTGAGTACCAGAGTCTCTGCTTTTGAAAGGAGCAGACAATGGATCCCCGGAATGATGTCGAGATCAGGATTTTCGGATCACGCGCGGACTATGCCCAGCGTGATATTGAGGATGGGCCGCGGGTCGTAGAAATCATCCGCAATACGGTCCTTCCGAAACGGACTGCGGAATATCTGCGGGTCAATGCGGAAATCAAGCGCCATTATGATGCGACGCCCAGCTACATCATAGTCTATCTCCTCCGCAAAGACATCTACAGCGCCGAAACCATCAAGGTTGAGGTTGACTCCGACTTCCAGGTGACCAATGTCGTTGAGGACTATGCCGGAGGCGACGACGATGAAGACAGCCAACCGCCCGGAATAGTTGGGGGCCGGGTTTTCGACGAAGATGCCTATGCGCTGAACCCTGATCTGATCTATGCTGACGGCGAACGCGAGTATGCCTTTGACTTCGTCGTTGCCACCCCCGTGCCGGATATTCCCAGCGCTAAGGCAGCAGTGGAAGCGATCTTCAAGATGGCTCAAGCAGCCGGATTCAATCCTAAGATGCTGCAAGGCCCAGAAGCATCGGTGGCAAACTACAAGCAGTATCTTCAGTCAGGGCTGAAAGGTTTTGTCAACATCGGCCACGGCAGTCCAAGTGGGATTGTCCTCGCTGACGGCGCGCTCAATGCGGCCTGGTTTGCTGGCCTGAGCGCCACAGCATTGAAACCGTGCGTCATCTACTTCAACTCGTGCCAGGTGCATAACGATCCGCTGAAAGCGGCCATCGTGAAGGCTGGCGCGCGCACGTTCATCGGCGGCATCGTCAATCTGCTGATTGGCCCATCAGAAGAAGTCTGCAAATGCTTCTGGAGCCGCAGCTTTGAGAACGTCCAGGGAATGAAGACTATTCTTCTGACCTGCGAAAAGGAGAAGTATCCGAATCAAGGGGCGCATGGATTCGTCGGCGACGCTGATGTGTTCCTGAAGCTGAATCTGCGTCTGGCCCATGCCATGTGGACGCATGGGAATAGCGTCAACGTGGAGTTCCCCGATAGGATGCAGTCTGTACAGCCCGTTGGGTATTCAGTTCGCTTGAAGGGCAAACCCTTCACGAACAACTGGTTCCATTTCGCAATCCCGACCCCTGTGATTGTCGATACCCAGCGCCTCGTAGTGGGATCGGTGCTGCTGCGCTTGAGAGTGGGTCCGGGTGCGTTTGTCAGTGCGGTTCACATCTATGATGGAGAACAACGCATTGCCGTACACAACAACCTGAAACTCGCGCCCGCCGGCCAGTTCGCGATGCTTCGCTTCGACGCACCTCTGCATCCGGCGGTCAAGTGGGGATTGGGCATTTCGGTATGTGTCCAGTTCGTCGATGACGCCAATCTGCCCCCGGATACCCGACTCCTGGTCGAGATATGCTCTGCGGGCTGCGACTTCATGCAGGTCGTGACCCCCTATCAAGCCAGAGAACTGCCTGTGTCGTCAGTATTGGCGATGGAAAGACCTGTCCCTTCTTTCGCCCCTGAGAACGGCTTGCAGCTTACTGAGGAGGGCATCCCCGCAAGCACAGAAAAGCCACGGCGTGTGATGGAACCATTCCCGAACTAGCTCTCACCACTGACACGCCTATGCCTTCGCCCGGCCTCAATCAGGCCGGGCGTATTTTCTTTGCGATACTGTCCTCCCCACGGCAGTCATGCTATCATGAGGCCGTTGCCTCACCGCGCGAATGGGAGCGCCATCATGCCCGCTGAACTGCCGATCCGCCTCGACGAAACCGTCTCCTTCCTGACCGGACTGCTCGATACCCCCAGCCCCACCGGCTACACCATCGAAGCCATCGACTACGTAGAAAAAGCCTTCAGGAAGCTCAGGATCAAAGGGCTTGGCCTCTCCCGCACCCGCAAAGGCGCTCTCCTCGTCCACTGGCCCGGCAGCGCCAGCAGCGCCCCTCGCGGCCTGACCGCCCATGTCGATACCCTCGGCCTGATGGTCAAAGAGATCAAAGGCAGCGGCCGCCTCAAAGCCACCCAGTTGGGCGGCTTCGCCTGGAATGCCGTCGAGTTCGAAGGCGTCACCGTCCGTACCGCCGACGACACCCGCGTGCGCGGAACCATCTTGCTTGCCAATCCCAGCACCCACGTCAACAGCCGCATGGGAACCGCCCCGCGTGAAGCCGACAGCATGGAAATCCGCCTGGACGCCCTCACCCGCAGCGCCGCCGAAACACGCGCCCTGGGCATCGAGGTTGGCGATTTCATCTTCCTCGATCCGCGCGTGGAAGTCACCGCTGCCGGTTTCATCCGCTCCCGCCACCTGGATGACAAAGCCGGAGTCGCCGCCATCTATGGAGCCATGCTCGCCCTCAAGGACGCCGGACTCAAACCAGCCCAGGATGCCTACATCCTCATCGCCAACTACGAAGAAGTCGGGCACGGCGGTTCCGCCGACTGGCCGTCCGACATGGCCGAACTGCTCACCATCGACATGGGCGCGCTCGGCGACGGCCAGAACTCCGACGAATTCTCGGTGAGCATCTGCGTCAAAGACAGCACCGGCCCCTATCACTACGAGATGACCCAGCGCCTGCGCCGTCTGGCCGCCGAACATGACATCGCCCATCACCTGGACATCTATCCCTACTACGGCTCGGATGGCTCCGCCTACTGGCGTGCGGGCGGATCAGGCCGCGTGGCGCTCATCGGCCCCGGCATTGATGCCTCGCACGGCTACGAACGCACCCACCAGGACAGTCTGCGCCACTCCGCCCATTTGATCGCCCATTATCTGGTGAATGCCGGATGACCCCTTTCGCCCGTCGGTTGCCCGTTTCGACTCAGCGCGGCCTGCTGGCCTTCGCCCTGCTGAGCCTGCTGCTGGCCGCCTGCGCCGCTGCCATCCAGGGCAGCACCACCCCCGCGCCCACCACCACCTTCACGGCCGCTGAAACGTCCCAACCAACCGCCACTTCTATTCCCCCCACGCCCACCCCCTCCGGCCCGCTGACGCTCCGCGTATGGTGGCCGGATGCGCTCACCCTGCCATCCAGCGACAGCGCCGCTCTCCTGCTCGATGAGCAGTTCTCCGATTTCCAATCAGCAGCCTCCGATGTCCGCGTCGAAGTCCGCCTGAAGAAAGCCGACTCGTTCGGCGGCATCTTCGAGACGCTCCGTTCAGGCAGCGCCGTCGCGCCCGACTCGCTCCCGGATGTCACCCTGCTCCGCCGTGACGAACTGATCGAAGCTGTGCGCCTGGGCTTGATCCAGCCTATTCAGGGGCAGATCGCGTCCGCCATCCTCGGCAGTCTGGTTCCCACCGCGCTGGAACTCGGCCGCTTCGATGGAGTCCTCTACGGGCTGACCTACGCCGTCGATGTCCGCTTGATCGCCTACCGCCCCGTCACGCTCACGGGCAGCTTTGCGACTTTCGAGGCTGTGCTGGCGGATCGCCAGCCCTTCGTCTTCCCGGCCGGCATCACCCAGGGAATCAGCGATGTGCTGTTGGTGCAGTACCTCTCCGCCGGGGGACGAATCAGCGACCTGCTCGATGGTCGCCCCAAAGCCGAACCGCTGCGAATCGTCTTCAACTTCTATGCCCAGGCCGCGACCGAGGGCATCATTACCCCCGCCGTGCTGGATTACGCCGAGTCCAGTGCCTACCTGCCCAATCTGAGTGGCGGCAGTCTGGACGCCGCCGTTGTCACCTCCCGCCAGTACCTCGATCTGCGCTCCGGCAGCATTAGCCTCGATCCCGCGCCGATTCCGCTGGCCGCTGGCGATCCGTCCAGCACGCTCGATGGCTGGATGTGGGTCATCGTCACCCGCGATCCAGATCGCCAGGTCGAAGCCGCCCGCTTGATTGAATGGATGATGGAAATCGACCGTCAGGGGGTCTATACCGAGCAGATTCACTGGCTGCCCTCGCGTCAGGCTGCCTTAGCCGCCTGGGAGCAAACACCCTTTACTGCCCTCGCCGCCGCGCTGATGAACAACGCCGTCATCGCCCCCGCCGAGGACAGCGCCCCGGCCACCTTCCGCGCCTTGCAGAACGCCCTCGCTGCCGTCATTTCCGGCCAGCAAACCGCCGATCAAGCCGTCGCGGATGTACTGGCTCAGCTTGCCCCTTCCGCCCCCGGCTGAACCTCATCCGCCCTGCCGAATCCCGGCGCTTTCCAGTGCAGACTTCAGATCAGGCAGACGAATCGGCTTCTGCAAGTAACCGGTCGCGCCGACTTCGGCAGCTTCCCGATCCATCTTGGGGGAATGAGCCGAAATCATGATGATCGGTACGGTGCGAGTCTTCTCTTCCGCCCGCATCCTCCGGCAGATATCCAACCCATTGTCATCCGGCAGCATGATGTCCAGCAGCACCGCGTCTGGCTCTTCATAGGCCAATCGATCCCAGGTCTGCCGCCCGGAAAACGCGCTGACCGTATCATGACCGATCATCTTCAGAAATACACTCAGCATTTCCACAGTCAACGGCTCGTCATCCACGACGAGAACTTTCGCCATAGCCACGACCTGGCCTCCTGCCCCAACGATTTCCGGTCAGTGTACTGTGCTTTGTCGGGTCAAGCATCAGGACAATAGTCTCTCTTCATCTCATTATAAGAGCCTCTCCGCTTTGCAGAATGAGGATTTCTTTGTGATGTAGGATGGCAGTTTAGCCTACAATATTCCAAGCTACATTGCGTCAATAACTGCGAGCGTTCCCAAGTACGACAAGGCCCACCTCGATATGAGTTCTCATGATGCCCAGACAGAGAAGAACCACCGCCTTCGACCAGGCTGGAACCTGCGAAAGCAGCTCAATGTTCTGATTCTGGGTATCCTCACCGTTCTTCTCGTCGGCATTTGGATCAGCACCAGCGCCCTGGTCAACACCACTGAGGCCACCAGTTGGGCGCAGCGCCAGCGCGATGCCGTCACCGACGCCGCCGAACGCATTGAGGTCTTCCTGGATCAGGCACGTTCGACCCTGAACATTACCGGCATGTTGGACGATCAGTTCCTCCGCCTCAGACCCAACCTCATGCAGAGCATCCTGAACTCCAATCCCGCCCTGCTGGAAATCCTGCGAGTCAACCCCACGGGTGAGATCATTCAGAGTGCCTATATCGACCGCCCCATTCTCAGCAATCAATTCACCATTGCCCAGGCCCTCTGGTTTGAGAACGCCAGATCCGGTCAGACCTACCTGAGCGATCTCCAGGTCTCCTATACCGGCGAACCCTATGTGATTCAGGCCGTGCCCACTGCCGACGGTGGCGTCATTGTCGCCCGCATCGGCGTAAATCTCCTCTGGCAGTTGGTCGCCTCCATCCGCTTCGGCGAGACCGGAACTGCCTACATCATCAACCAGGCTGGCGAAATCATCGCCCATAGCCAGACTCAACTCGTACTGAATCGCGTCACAGTCCCGATCACCATCACCCCGTCCAGCACCGGCGAGTTCAACAGCGATTACCGCACCAACTACGTCAATTTCCAGCAAATCCCCGTCACCAGTCTGGCCCAGCCAGTTCGTGGCACGGATTGGACCATCCTGGTTGAAGTAGCCGAGTCGGAAGCCCACTCCGCCACCCGCAGGATCACGCTCGCAATAGGAGCGCTCATCCCTGTCCTCTTGTTTCTGGCACAGCGCATCACCTTCCGCCAGTTGAACCGACTCATCCTCAACCCGCTCGAACAAATCCGCGTCGGTGCGGTAGAAGTCGGCGGCGGCAATTTGCGCTACAGCGTCGATGTCGATCAGCCGCAGGAAATGGCCCAGGTCGCCACTGCTTTCAACCATATGGTGCGGCAGTTGCAGCAGAAAAAGGAGGAACTGGAGACCCAGACCCAGGAACTCATCCGCGAAATCACCGAACGCCAGCAGGCGCAGTTCAGCCTCGGCCGCAGTGAGTTTCGCAACCAGAAAATCCTCGATGCCATCCCCGACATGCTCGGTCAGGCCAACCGCCAGGGCTTCATCACCGGGCTGCGGCTAGGTGTCGATATAGATGATTTCACCGAAGAAATACTCCTCGGCAAATACATCCACGACTTGACCTCCCCTGAAAAGGCAGCAGACATCCTGGAGCGCATCCAGAGCGTTCTGGATACCGGCAAGATCAGCGTCTTTGAGCATCAAGTGGATTTAGGGGACAAAACCGGCTACTTTGAAATCCGCTTGATCCCCAGCGATGAAGATGAAGTGCTGGCAATGGTACGCGACATCACCGACCGCAAAATGCGCGAGACCATGCTCCGCGACGAACTGGATCGCCAGCAGCGTCTCAACGAGATGAAGCAGAACTTTACCACCTTGATGTCCCACGAATTCCGCACCCCGCTGACCATCATCATGAATTCCAGCGACATCATCCGGCGCTACAGCCACAAGCTCACCGACGACCAGAAGATCGAACGGCTCGACCTCATTCAGCAGCAGGTCAGGCATCTGACCCGCACCCTGGATGACATCCTCCTGCTGAGCAAAGCCGAGACCGTCGGCGTTGAAATCAACCGCAAACCTCTGAACCTGGAAGCCGTCTGCACCGAAATTGTGCGCGACTTCCAACTGTCCAGTCTGTCCCATCAATTCGTGTTTCGATCCGACCATGCCTGCGAACCGGTCGCCCTGGATCCGACACTCATCCGTCAGGCCATCACCAACCTGTTCTCCAATGCCATAAAATTCTCCCCCAGCGGCAGTCGGATCACTTTAGAACTGGACTGCCAACCCGATCATCTGCTGATCCGTGTCTGCGATCAGGGCATCGGCATCGCGCCAGAGGACATCTCCGAAATCTTCGCCGTCTTCCAGCGTGCCCAGAACGTCGATAACCGCCCTGGCATCGGCCTCGGCCTCGCAGAACGGCCCGGTGCGGTGCCCACGCACATAGGCCCCGGCCATGCAGAAGGGCGTCGGCGTCGCGT
>JAEUQZ010000199.1 GCA_016788965.1 Anaerolineae bacterium
GGGCTTCCAGCACTTTGATCCGCACTTCGGGGTCGTGGGCCGCGAGCGCCGTTTCCAGGACAGGGACGGCGGCGGAGTCCTGGCAGTCGCGCAGCCCCCAGGCGGCGGCGGCACGCATCTCGTCGGGGGCATCCTGGAGCGCCTCGCGGATCATCTGGTAGGCATTGAGTTCGCGCATATCGCAGAGGGCGTAGACGGCGGCCTCGCGGACGCGGGTGTCCTGATCGGCCAGCGCCTGGCGCAAGAGCGGCTCTGATGAATACCAGGAGAAGCCGTACAGATGCCGCGCGGCGGTGGCTCTGGATCGAGGTTCGCCGTGCTGGATGGCTTCCTGGAAGATCAAGCGGGCGTCACGGTCGCCGCGGCGGGCGAGCATTTTGCCAGCGTTGTAGCGGACGAAGAATTCCTCGTTCCGCAGCATCTCGGCGGCGGCATCGAGGGAGATGGCTTCCGGGGGCAGCACGCTGAGCATGGTCGCCAGATGGCGCAGCGACAGGCGGCGTTTGCCCTGGCGGGAACTGGTGACAGAGAGGCGCGGTTCACGTCCGGTGAGTGTGGTGGTTTCGGGCATGGCGGTTCTGGCTTTCTCTACTCAGTGCAGCGCCGCGACGACGACATCGTTGAGCAGGATTTTCTGGGAATGCAGGTCGGTGACTTTGAGGCGAAGCTGACGGCGGTCATCCACGCGGAATTCGGCGCGGAGGCGATCTTCGCCCGGTTTGCCGTCCGGCTCCAGCCGGGCCAGGAATTCGAGCGCCCTGGCCTCATTCAGCGGGATGATCTTCTGCTCAGCCTGGTTTGCCTGAGCGACGAAGACGGCCTGCCCGTTCTCATACTGCACCTCGATCATGGCGACGGCTTCGGAGTCGATTTCACCGATCACGAACTCGACTTCGCGCTGGGCGTCGTGGGCCGCGCCGAGGATCACCTCGACGGGGTGCTCGCTGGGATAGCGGCTGCCCATGGGGATGATTTCGTCGTAGGCATGGCTGTTGGTGTGCGGGTCGAGGTGGCGGATGCCGTAGCTGTGCGCCAGATAGTCTTCCAGGCCGTAGCCGGCGGCAACCTGGAGGGCGCCTTCGGCCACGGAGGTGAAGGGCTTGTGGGCGTGGACGGCCATCTGATGGAAATACTGGCCCAGGGCGTGCTGCACCGAGGGCATCAGCGAGGTTCCGCCGACCATCAGGACATAGTGGATATCCTCTTTGAAGATTCCGCGCTGGTGGGCGACGTGCATGACTTTATCGACGGCGCGGCGGAGGGAGGAATAGAAGCCGTTGGCTTCGAGGAGGGCCTCCAGTTCGGGTCGGGTGATGGTGACTCGGTGGGAGGTTCCGGCGGCTTCAAAAACGATGTCGGCCTGTTCAAGCGTGGATAAGGCAATCTTGGCTTCTTCGCAGCGGGTGAGCAGGGCGGAATAGGCGCTGCCGAGGCTGTGGGTGGTGAGGCCAGTACGCCGCATGACTTCGGCCAGGAGCCACTGGTCGATGTCGCTGCCGCCGATGATGCGTCCGGCTTTGGCGATGACCTTAGCGGCGTGCTGGCTGGATTGCCCACGGAGCAGACGGCGCAGAAATCCACCAGTCTTCTCGCGGCTTTCGGGAAGCTGTACCAGGGAGAGATCAAGCGTGCCGCCACCGAAGTCGAAGACGAGTACGACCGCGCCGGGTTTGGTGACCGCATAGCCGAGGGCGGCGGCGGTGGACTCATCGACGACGCGGATTTTCTCCGGCGCAATCTCGTCGATCACGCTATTCAGCCATTCCAGATAGCCTTCAAAGGAGGCCACGGGGGCGGTCAGAACCAGTTGATCGATCTCGGCCCAGGGAGCCGGGAAGGATTCGATCACCCGGCGGACGAAGCTGCGGCCAGCGTCGCGGTCGCCCCACGGCACGCCATCGATGGGGCGCGGGTCGGGCGAGGGCGAAGCGACAATGCCGCGCTTGAAGTTGCGGAATAGACGGTTGTCAGGCTGCTGATCCCACTGTCCGTCGCGGATGGCCTGGCCGAGGCTGACCTGCCCCGCGCGTCCATCATGGACATAGAGGAGGGATGGAACCAGCGGCGGTATGTCCTGGTCGAGGCGGGTGGTCAGGCCGGGAATGGAGACGATCTCCGGCTCACCGAGGCGGTCGTTCCAACGGGCGATGACCGTGTTGGTTGTGCCGAAGTCGATTGCGAACTTGTGTCCCATCGGGGTTCATCCTTGTGGAGCGCGGGCAGGCTCAATGGTAGCCGTTGTCCTCATTCATCATACCCGGAATGTAGTCGTAGAGGCTGGAATCTCCGATGAATTCGCGCAGGAGCGAGGTATCCGGGATCATCTCTTCCTGCTCCGAGGTGAGCGGCTGCACCCAGCGCAGAAATGACAGGAGGCGGTTGGCTTCAATGTGCGGCGGGGTGGCCGGTTCGACCTGGAGGAGGAGCGGCTCGGCCAGCGGACGCAGCGCGGCCAGTTCATAGACCAGCGCCGAGTTGAACATGGCATCGGCGTTTTCCTGATAGGGGAAGATGTTGTCTTTTTCACCCTTCCGCACGCTGGCCCAGCGCATCAGGGTATCGGTAGCGGAGTAGCCGCGATGCTGGGCGTCGCGGACGATGCGGCGCAGCAGGCGGACATCGGTGGTGGGGATGCGGTTGTGGGCATCGGTGTTCAACTGGGTCAGGGCGGAGACATAAATGCGGTAGATTTTCTCCGGCGGGATATCGGGCACGAGGCCGGGATTCAGGCCGTGAATGCCCTCCACGATGATGATCTGGTTGGAGCGGAGATGGGTTTCCCGGCCTTGACTGCTCCGGCCAGTCTTGAAATCGAAGCGTGGCAGGATCACCGGCTGACCGCTCATCAGCCCCAGGAGCTGCTGGTTGAAGAGTGAGAGATTAATGGCCTGCAAGGACTCGAAATCGTAATCGCCGTTGGAGTCGCGCGGGGTCAGTTCGCGGTTGACGAAGTAGTTGTCCATCTCCAGCGTGAACGGCCGCAGTCCGTGGGCTAACAACTGGATAGCGAGGCGCTTGGAGAAGGTGGTCTTGCCGGATGAGGATGGGCCGGAGATCAGCACAAGCTGCACATTATGTTGGTCGTGGCGTTCGTAGATGTCCCCGGCGATGGTCGCCACGTGCTGTTCGTGGAGGGCTTCGGCCACCAGGATGAGTTCGTGGATGCGGTCGTTCCGCACAATGCGGTTGAGGCGGCCAATGTCTTCGACCCCCATACGCGCGAGCCATTGGTCGGCCTGCTGGAAGACCCGTACCAGTTTGCTATAGGCCTGAATGATCGGCAGATCGGTTGGGTTGTCTTTGCGGGGGTATTGAAGGATGAATCCGCCATCGGTTCGGATCAGCCGGAAATAGCGCAGGTAGCCTGTGGACGGCAGCATGTAGCCGTAATAGTAGTCTTCCCGACCGCGCAGGCCGTAGAGGGTCAGGCTGTTGCGGGTGCGCTGTTCGAGCAGGCGCAGCTTGTCCTCGTCCTGACGGGCAGTGAACAACTGGACGGCTTCATCGAGCGGGACGATCTGTTTGGTGATGGGATCGTTGGCCTGGACGATGACGCGCATGTGGGCATCAAGGCGATCTAATTCGTCCTGGGTAAACGGCTCGCGGTTGGGCAGTTTGCAGTAGAAGCCGCCTTCAGGAATGGAATAGCTGACGTTGACGCGAACGCCGGGCCATAACTCGGCCACGGCCGTCGCCATGAGCATAATCAAGGAGCGGCGGTAGATGCGGCCGCCATCGCTGCTGGAAAGCTGCACCGGATCGAGCGCCGAGTCGCGCTTGATGGGATAGGCCAGTTCACGCAGGCGGCCATCGACAATGCCGCCCATCAACAGATCGGCGCGGATGCTGGCGTCGTGGGTCGAAGCGGCCGTCAGAAAGGCTTCGACGCTCGTGCCGAGGGGAGCTTCCAGCACGAGGCCGCTCTGGAAGCGCGCCTGCACCGTTTGTCGTGGGGACGATTGAACAATATGGGATGAGACTACGGCTGTCATTATTCGAGAAAATCCTTGCGCGGTACTGCACTCACATCCCTCATTATAAACGCAGTCGTGGTCATCCCGACCTTGACGAACTTGCAGTATAATCCGCTGGCATCAATTCTGAGAGGAAGAACGATGCCTTTACCGCACGAGAAGTATCTCGAAGAAGTCCTGATCGACGAGGCTTCGCTTCAGAAGCGCGTCGCCGAACTCGGCCAGCAAATCACCGCCGATTATGCCGCCTGCCCCGACCTGTTGATGATCTGCATCCTCAAGGGTGGGATCATGTTTCTGGTGGATCTGACGCGGCATGTCCATGTTCCGCATGAGATCGATTTCCTGGCAGTCAGCAGTTACGGCAAGGGGTCGCGGGAGTCCACGGGGAAAGTCCGCATCGATATGGACCTCAGCACGAATGTCTCGGACCGGCACATTCTGATCGTTGAGGACATCATCGACAGCGGCGAGACGCTGCGCTTTGTGATGGATGTGCTGCTGGCGCGGCGACCGGCCAGCCTGAGACTGTGCACGCTGCTGAACAAGCCTTCGCGCCGCCGGATCGAGATTCCCATCGATTATGTGGGGTTCGAGATCGAAAACAAGTTCGTGTTCGGCTACGGCCTCGATCTGGACGAGAAGTTCCGCAATCTGCCGTTCATCGGCGTGGTGAAGCTGGATGCGCTGCCGGAGGCGGAGGGATGACCGGAGTGGTCACAGCGCGGATTCCGCGCCGCCCGCTGCTCTGGCCGGACATGCTGGCTGATGTGCGGGAGGCTCTGCCGGATTCAGCCGAGGCCGTCTACATCGTCGGCGGCGCGGTGCGGGATGCCTGGCTGCACCGTCCGTTTCAGGACATCGATCTGGGGGTATCCGGCAATGCGGTGCGGCTGGCGCGGGAGATCGCCAACCGGCTGCATGGCGATTTCTTCGTGCTGGATGCGGAGCGTGATGTCGGGCGGGTGCTGCTGGATACGCCAGAGGGGCGGCTGATCCTGGATGTGGCGCATTTGCGGGGCGAGACTCTTGAGGCGGACTTGCGGGATCGGGATTTCACCGTCAACGCGATGGCCGTCGATCTACGGGGTGACTTTGCTCTGCTGATCGATCCGCTAGGCGGGGAGACTGATCTCACCGAGAAGCGGCTGCGGCGGTGTTCGCCGGATAGCCTGACGAGCGATCCGATCCGGGCGATGCGGGCCGTGCGCCAGAGCATTCAGTTCGGGCTGCGGATCGAGGCGGAGACGCTGGCGGATGTGCGGAAATCTGTCTCCGCGCTGGTGGAAGTCTCCCCGGAACGACTGCGGGATGAAGTGTTCAAACTGCTGAGCCTGCCACGACCGGCCGCGGCGCTGCGCGTGGCCGACCAGTTGGGGATGCTGAGCAGCGTGTTTCCCGAACTGGGTCGGCTGCGGGAGGTCGAGATTGGCCCGCGGCCCGCGAAAAATGCCTGGTCGCATACGCTGGATGTGGTCGAGGCGCTGTCGGGGATGCTGGCCGTGATCGGTTACGGCCGGACAGACAATGCGGCGGCATCGTTCGGATTGGGGATGATGGCGATCCAGTTGGATCGATTTCGTCCGCAACTGGTTCGGCACATCGAGCAGGTCTGGCCGAATGACCGCCCGCACCGGGCATTGCTGATGCTGGCGGGGCTGCTGCATGAGGTTGGACGAGTGGGCGAATCTGGGAGCGAGGCGACCACGGTTCGTGTAGTCGATGGCTATGCGGTAGCGCTGCGGTTGAGCAATTCTGAGCGGGAGCGGTTGGTCGCGGCGGTACGGTGGCTCGATGCGCCGCTGCGGATGCTAGACGACTCGCCGCGGTCGATCTACCGGTTCTGGCGACAGACGGGTGAGGCCGGGGTGGATGTCTGTTTGCTGACTCTGGCCGACCAAATGGCGGGACTCGGCAGCGACCTGGATCAGGATGGCTGGCTGCAGGTGGTAGATCGGATGCGGGGGCTGCTGGAGGCTTACTTCCTGCACTTCGACACGGTGGTATCCCCACCGACGCTGGTGGATGGCGGGGACATCATGCGGCATTTGCGCCTCAAGCCGGGACGGGTGATCGGTGAGCTTCTGGAAAGCATCCGCGAGGCGCAGGCTGTCGGAGAAGTCCGCACGGCTGAAGAAGCTCTACGGTTTGCCGCGCACCTGCTGGAAGGCTAATCCGGCTCGCCGAGTTCGATGAGCCGCTGGTGAGCATCTTCTTCCGGGACTTCAAAGTGCATACTGACGGTAAGGGCTGTGCGCGCGCCAGGACTGAGCGCTCGCACCATCTCGGCAGGCATGATGAGCATACGGGCGAAGGCCTTGAGGCGTTCCTGATCGCGGTCGCCCTTGAGCAAATCGCTCAACCCTCTGGCTTCGCCCCAGTCGCTCTGGACGATGTGCCGGGCCAGCAGCCGCGCTAAGGACATCCGTGGCGAGAAGTGACCGCCGGTCTTCAGGAATCCGACAGACAGTTCGGTGATATCGACCTCATCCCACATATCGGCTTTGGGGCGTTGCAGCATGATCTCGATGGGAACAGGTGGAGATGTGATCTCGAAGGTGTGGATAAGTTCGGTGGCAATGGCTTCCAGTTGGTTTGTGTCAATCACGCGGACTCACTCCTGTCTTCATCAAGGTGAACTGCATCGTCCTGTGCGGTGAAGAACATCAGGAGCGTGCTGCCGTAGCGTCGCTGGTCGAACTGTTCAAGACGTTTCAGTTCAAAGGTTTGTTCTTCTTCCGGGTCAATCTGGACTATGACCGTCGTTCCAGGCGGTGACCATTCCAGTTGGGCATCGATCTGCTTGAGGGCGTCGATCCACATGCCTTTGTACTGCGGCGGCGCGATATAAATGAAATCATACGGTTCGGCTGGCGGTTGTTTCAAGACCTGAAATGCGTCGGCGCGTTTCAGCACAGCGCGATTCATCAAGCGGGTCATCTCCAGGTTTTCCTGGATGACCTGGCAGGCTTTGCGGTCGATTTCGATGAAGACAGCTTTTTCCGCGCCGCGGCTGAGGGCTTCGATGCCGACGCTGCCCGTCCCGGCGAAGAGATCGAGAAACACCGAGCCGACAATATCCTGACCGATGATATTGAAGAGGGCTTCCTTGACGCGATCCATTACCGGGCGCGTGCCGTCCCCGGTCACCATTTTCAGGCGGCGGCCTTTGGCGCTGCCGGAGATGACGCGGATGGGCATGGTCAGTTCCCCGCCGTCTCGACGACATCACGCAAGGCGCGTAAATTGGAGAGCGGTGTGGTCACGAGAAGGGTGCAGCCCGCCGAAAGGATCAGGCGGCGGTTGTTGCATTGGGCCATGGCCGCGCGACCTTGCTCCCGAACGGCGCTGGGCGTGCCATGATGGAGATGCCGCCAACGCGCCAATCCACCAGAGACGGCTCCGTTGAACTGGAGCTTGCCCTGGGCGAGGGTCGGTTCGGTCTCCTGATCGTCCCAATTGATGGATTGAACCGGAAGCTGACCGCACAGCTTGAACATGGGAGCCTGCCCATGGAGGTGCATCATGTTGAACCACCAGCGTTCGGGAAGGGACTCCAGTATCTTGCGGTCGTAGGGCAGTCCGAAGGTGCGATACTCTTCTTCGGACATCACGTCGTAGCTGGCGTGCTGGGTGGCGTAGAAGATGCCGGCGATGGGCAGTTTCTTGAGCGCATCCAGGAAGCGGAGGGTGCTTTCTGTGAGGGCATTCAGTGCCGTCTGGACGCGATCCGGGTGGGTTCGCATGTGGCGGATGAGGACTTCATCGCCCGCCAGATGCCGGGCCTGGGAGAGCGGATTGAAGATGGTCTGCAAGACGGGGACTTCATCGGATTGCAGACCCTCGCAGACCAGCCGCACGCAGTCGATCTGACGACCGAGGGCGCCACGCTGTGGATCGAGTGGGCGGAGTTCCGTCCAATCCAGCGAACGGTAGACGCTGCGGCGGGTGTAGGTGCGGGTTCCTTCAATGTTGCCCTGCCATTCGTCCTGCACGCCATAATCCGTGACCGAGAAACTGCTGGCAGGCGTGATCTTGGCGAAATCCCAGTCGAATGTCCGCTGGAACTCGATGGTGGAGCGCGCGAGGTCGGCGGCGCGCTGGTCATCCCCCGGCCAGTGTCGCCAGACGGAAACGGGCACGCGGTCAGTGGCTTCGCCCGCAATCGTCCTGGTCAGGCGTTCTCGCTTGTTCATGGTGGGTACTGCCGTTCGTCGGTGATATTCAGGCCCCCAACTCGGCCAGTCGCTGGCGGATCATCCGGGTGAGCATCAGCCAGCGATCCATATTGGCATCGGTACGCTCGCTGGCATGTCCCTGCTCGACGAGGTTGAGCGCCTGTTGGAAGTATTGAATGGCTTCGGCCTTCCTTCCGGCGTAGCGTAACGTGAGACCCATACCGTAAAGAGCATCGATGTCATCAGGGGCGGCTTTGATAACACGCTCGAACTCGGCAATGGCCTCGTTAGTTTTACCATCACGCTGGAACATCCACGCCTGATTGATTGGGGAAGCGGTTGAACTCGACATCGGTTCATATCCTTACATAGTTGGAAACTGCTTAATTCTACTGAGTGGGGCAGGGGAACACAAGCGGCTCACGAAATGCGGTGACGCGGCAGGTGTTTCACGACTGGACTTGAATGAGGGTGGGCAGGGTGAGGGCGAATCCGGCGGCGCGGCCGGCCGGCGTGAAGAAATTCAGCGGGGTCAGGCGGGCGCAATCGTCCTGGCAGGCGACGGCCTCAACCTGAATTTGATAGTTTCCGGGTATGATGGTCGAGGGGAGCGAGAGGGTGTAGTGGTCGATCACCGCCTGGGTGGTGTTCCAGCGCCGGGTGGGATAATAACCCGGATGGCGTAGAGCGGTCTCCGCCCAGCGGGAACCGTCACGGTTGTTGACCAGCACCACGCGAACGCGGTAGTTCTCCGGCAGAAAACGCTGGGCCTGCCAGAAGAGATCAAGATCGAAGGCCGCGCCAGGCCGCTGCTGCTGAGCGCTCAAGCGGAAGCCGGTGAGGGTCAGCCCGGAGTCGCTGCGGTAGGTGACGGGATAGGCCGAGGCGAATTCTGATCCCGGCGCGACGCGCAGCGGGATGGTCGCCATTCCCGTCGCAAAGAGGAGCGTCACCAGCACGAAGGATGCCAGCGGC
>JAEUQZ010000019.1 GCA_016788965.1 Anaerolineae bacterium
CAAGAATGGCGTCCCTACCCAGACGGCAATCGTAGGGACGGGCTTCTGCCCGTCCGTCAGTCATGAATCCTGCCCCGATTCAGGATTGCACCTATTTCCAGCGCGGCTTGCGGTCTCAGGCTATACTGGAATGGAGAACAGCAGCGTCGCGCCGGATGAACGGCGCTGGATGGAGTGGGTTGCAAGCGATGTCGAAGGATACTCGTGAAATCAGCGGCGTGATCACGCGCGTGAACCGGTTGGGCAGTGCCACCGAGCAGTTGTTCAGCCGTCTGTACGGTGGACTGCGGCGCGGGTCGAAGACCGAGCAGCAGCTCGCGCTGACCGAACCGCCCAACACCGACGAATCGCGCACCCGCCAGCTTCGCCGCATGGTCGCCGCCCGTGATGCCGAAATCGAGCGGCTGAGCGGCATCATCCATACCATCGATGCCGGCATCATCATGCAGGACATGGAAGGCCGCGTGGTGCTGGAAAACGCCGCCGCCCGTGAACTCATCGGCAGCCGCAAGGATTTCTGGACGAGCGAACTGGGCACGCTCTTCAACGCCTACCGGGATGTCGTCCAGGTCGATTCAGAACTAGCCCCGCTGGGTGAGCCGACCCGCGTTCAGATCGGCAGCAAGATCATCGGCGCTCACTTCGCCGCCGTCGCCGATACCCAGGGCCAGCGCCTCGGCACGATGATCGTCCTGCGGGATGTCACGCGCGAAGCCCTGACCGAACGGCTGAAAGATCAGTTCGTCACGGCGATTTCCCACGAACTGCGGACGCCGATGGCCGTCATCAAGGGCATGAGCGATGTCCTGCTCGGCAAAGCTGAGTCGGGGCCGAACCGCCGCTTCCTGGATACCATCACCCGCAATGTCGATATCCTCGACCGCATGATCGTGGAACTGCTCGACATCGCCGAGATGAGCGCCCAGGCTTTCGCCGTCCGGGGCGACCCGATCAACGTCGAGGATATGGTCTGGCAGGTTGTCCGGGGGATGACACCGGAGGTCAAGCGGGCGCGGCTGGATGTGAAGGTCATCGTCCATGATTCCGAGAAGCTGACCCTGGTCGGTGACGATGAACGCCTGCGTTGGGGGCTGGGCCATCTGCTCCAGAACAGTGTGCGCTATACCGAGGCGGGCGGTCACATTGTCCTGCTGGTCGGCTTGAGTGGCGAGGATCAGGCTGCTATCCAGGTCATCGACAACGGCGTGGGCATCTCCCGCAGAGACCTGCCGCACATCTTCGAGCGGTTTTATCGCGGCGAACCCCGCACGCGCAGCGGCAAACTGCTCGATCCGCGCGGGTTGGGGCAGGGCCTGTTCATCGCCAAAACGGTGACAGAATCCCACGGCGGCTATCTGACCGCGCAGAGCGAGGTCGGTCAGGGCAGCGTGTTCACGATGGTGCTGCCGCTGGTTCCAGCCAACACCGACTGAAATCCAGACGACCGGGTACTCGCGCTCCAATCTGTTGCGGCATCGCCTATCGAAACGTTACAATTTCGAGCGGGACGCCTGAAGTCTGGAGTCGTTATTGTGCCATCGTTGGGCGCATTCACTTTTGTGCTGCATTCCCATCTGCCCTATGCCCGCCTGGCGGGACGCTGGCCGCATGGCGAGGAATGGATTCACGAAGCCGCCGTCGAGACTTACATTCCCCTACTGCAAACCTTGTATGACCTCAAGGAGCAGGGCGTCTTCTTCCGGCTGACGCTGGGCATCACCCCAGTGCTGGCCGAACAGTTGGCCGATCCCGACATCCTCGATCACCTCGACCAATACCTGGATGACCGCATCGCGGCCGCCCGCAGCGATATGGCCTACTTTGAAGCGCCGGAGAGCGCCGATCCGACGCTGCGGCGGCTGGCTGAGTTCTTCCGCGACGGCTACATCCAGATACAGAACGCCTTTCAGAACCGCTTCAACCGTGACCTGATCGGCGCATTCCGCCGTTTGCAGAACGAAGGCTTCATCGAGATCATCACCTCGGCGGCGACTCACGCCTATCTGCCGCTGCTGTCGCGGGATAGTTCGCTGCACGCTCAGATGCGGGCGGGCACGCGCAGCTATGAGCGCCTTTTTGGGCGGCGTCCGAGCGGAGCCTGGCTGCCGGAATGCGCCTACCGCCCGGCCTATGTAACCGAGAACGGTCAGAAACGCGCCGGACTGGAAAGCCTGCTGGCGGCCTATGGACTGCGCTTCTTCTTCGCCGAAACCCACACCATCACAGGCGGGCAGCCCGTCGGCGTGGCGGCGGGGGAAGTCATCGGCCCCTACAGCTACGTCAAGCGGCGCTATGCCATCCCAGCCAACCCTACGCTGCTGACTCCGGAACGCCCCGCCACCACCTACCAGCCCTATCTCGTCAGCAACAGTGGAAGTGGGCGCGATGCCGGTTCGTCATCCGGCGTGGTGGTGATTGGCCGCAACAACGAGACCGGAATGCAGGTCTGGAGCGCCAAGAACGGCTATCCCGGCGACTTCGATTACCGGGAGTTCCACAAGAAAGCCGGCACCAGCGGGCTGCGCTACTGGCGCGTTTCGGGTGTCGATGTCGATCTGGCGAAGAAGGATGTCTACAACCCGGAGTGGGCGCGCTATAAGACCGACCAGCACGCCGAGCATTTTGTCCATCTGGTCGGTGATCTGCTGCGCGACTCGCAGCGGACATCTGGGCGCAGCGGGTTGGTCGCCTCGATCTACGATACCGAGTTGTTCGGTCACTGGTGGTTCGAGGGAGTCGATTGGCTGGGCAAGGCGCTCCGCAATCTGGCCGCCAACGCCGATCTCGAACTGACGACCGCCGGGCGCTACATTGAGCGTCACCCGCCGGACGAGGCGCTGCTCATCCCCGAAAGCTCCTGGGGCAGCAGCGGCACGCACTTCACCTGGGACAACGGCGAGACTCACTGGATGTGGGAGCCGATCCACGAAGCCGAAGCCCGCATGGAACGCTTTGCCGAGCGGTACGCCAATGCCGATGAGACTCAGGCCGTCGTGCTGAATCAGGCGGCGCGTGAGCTGCTGCTGGTGCAGAGTTCCGACTGGCCGTTCCTGGTGACGACCGGGCAGGCGCGTGAGTACGCCATTCAACGCTTCAGCCAACACCTGGAGCGTTTCAACAAGCTGTTGATCGGGCTGGAACAAGGCAGCCCGAACCGCGAACTGGCCGACGAGTATTGGGAACTGGACAAGCTGTTCCCGGATATCGATTTCCGCTGGTTCGCGCCGCATAAGGGGGGTACGGTTTGACCACCAACGTCCTGTTCGTCAGCGCCGAAGCCGCGCCGTTTGCGAAGGTTGGCGGGCTGGCCGATGTCGTCGGATCGCTGCCGCAGGCGCTCCGCAAGCTGGACATCGATGCCCGCCTGATCCTGCCGCACTACGGCTTCATCTCCGACGAGAAGTACAAGATCGTCCCGGCCTTCGACTTCGAGTTCCCGCGCGTGACCGGCGTCAGCGATGTCTATGTCTTCACCACCGAGTACGATGGCGTGCCCATCTACTTCGTCCAGGCCTGGCCCTTCTTCGGTAATGAAACATCGGTCTACACCGAATGGAACTGGGATGTGCCCCGCTACCTGTTCTTCAATCAGGTGGCGATGGCTGTCGCCTGGGAACTCAAGGGGCGCGAAGGCTGGTTCCCGGATGTCTTCCACGTTCACGACTGGCACACCGGACTGATCCCGTTCCTGATCTCGGAAAGCCGCCGCGATCCGCTCTGGGCGCAGACGGCCTCGGTGGTCAGCATCCACAACATGGCCTACCAGGGCGATCACACGGGTGGTTGGTTGTGGCAGTTGGGGATCGCCGGGCGGCATCATCCTGAACTGGTCTCGCGCGGCCTGACCGATAATCTGCTGGCGATGTCGATTGCCTACGCCGATATGGTCTCGACGGTCAGCCCGCGTTACGCCACCGAAATCCAGTACCCCTATATGGGCTACGGGCTGGACGAGCTGGTGCGAACCCGCGTCAGCGATCTGGCCGGCATCCTCAACGGCCTGGATGTGGATTACTGGAACCCCGCGACCGATCCGCTGCTGGTTTCCAACTATACCGCCGACGATTTCGAAGAGCGGCGGCTGCTCAACAAACGCGAGATGCAGCGCGAATCCGGCCTGGAAGTCCGTGATGACATCCCGATGATCGGCATCGTCAGCCGCTTCGTCAAGCAGAAGGGCTTCGATCTGGCGCTGCCGGCGCTGCGCCGTCTGCTGGCCGATACCGAGGTGCAGTTCGTCGCGCTGGGGACGGGCGAGCCTGATCTGGAGTACCAGTTCTGGCGGCTGGGCAAGGATTTCTACTGGCGGGCGAAGGTCTATCAGGGTTTCAACGCCGCCATCGCCCAGCGCATCTATGCTGCCTGCGACATGTTCCTGATGCCCAGCCACTTTGAACCCTGCGGCATCGGCCAGATGGTCGCCATGCGCTACGGATCGCTGCCGGTCGTGCGCGAAACGGGCGGGCTGGCCGATACCGTGCAGAACTACGACAACGGCGCGGGCGATGTCGGCACGGGATTTGTCTTCCAGTGGGAGCAGCCGGATGCCGTGCTGGGGACACTCCGCTGGGCCATCGATGTGTACTACACCCGCAAGGATGTCTGGCGGCGGATGCAGCGCCGGGCGATGCAGACCGAATTCAGTTGGGA
Source organism: Anaerolineae bacterium (assembly GCA_016788965.1). Lineage (GTDB taxonomy): Bacteria > Chloroflexota > Anaerolineae > Aggregatilineales > Phototrophicaceae > CFX2. The sequence goes on from JAEUQZ010000019.1 coordinate 4,651, forward strand.
AAAGAGCGCGCGGGCCTATGCCGATGTCTACCGCCGCGCGCTGGAGAAACATCGCGGTCATATGACCGTGCCTTGAGGCCGTTCGTTAACAGGAGGATAGGGATACCGTGAAGATCAAAGCAGTCATCCTGGCCGGCGGTGAAGGAACCCGGTTGGCGACGCTGACCGCCAAGCGCGCCAAGCCGGCCGTTCCGTTCGCCGGAAAATACCGAATTATTGACTTTACTTTGAGCAACTGCGTCAACTCGAACATTTTTGATGTCCTGGTGCTGACCCAGTACCGCCCGCACAGCCTCATCGACCACATCGGGCGCGGTCGTCCCTGGGACCTCGACCGTTCCTTCACGGGCGGCGTGCATATCCTTCAGCCCTATAAGGGCCGCAACGATACCGACTGGTACGCCGGCACAGCCGATGCCGTCTCGCAGAACCTCAGCTTTGTGCGGCGCGGTCGCCCGGACTACGTGCTGATCCTCTCCGGCGATCACATCTACGAGATGGACTACGATGTCCTGCTTCAGTTCCACCGGGATAAGAAAGCCGATGTGACCATCTGCACCATCCGCGTCCCGATGGATGAAGCCAGCCGCTACGGCATCCTCGATGTGGACGACGACTACCGCGTCCGCGAATTCGTCGAGAAACCGGCCAACCCGCCCAGCAACCTCGCCAGCATGGGCGTCTATGTCTTCAGCTATGCCGTGCTGGAACAGATGCTCATCGAAGACCAGAAGCGCAAGAGTTCCAGCCATGACTTCGGCAAGGACATCCTGCCGCGCATGGTCATCGAAGGGATGCGCGTTCATGCCTACCCCTACGGCGGCTACTGGATCGATGTCGGAACCATCGATGCCTACTGGGAAGCCCACATGGACCTGATCGGCTCCCCACCGTCGCTGAATCTGAACGACCGCACCTGGGTCATCCACACCCTCAGCGAGGAACGCCCACCCGTCCACATCCACAGCGGCGCGACCATCCGCAACAGCATGATTACCGACGGATCGGTCGTCTCCGAAGGGGCATTGGTCGAGAACTCGATCCTCTCGCCGGGCGTCTATGTCGGCCCCAACGCGGTCGTCCGCGAATCGATCATCCTGACCGACACCTACATCGAAGCCGGCGCGGTCGTCGAACGCTGCGTCCTGGATAAGATCGTGGTCGTCGGCCATAATGCCCGCGTCGGCAAGATTCAGGATGTCGGCGAACTGGGGATTACCTGCATCGGCAAGAACAGCCACATTCCCGCCGGTTATTCCGTCGGGCATGGCGCGGTGCTGGGAACCGATCTGCGGCTGGAAGATTTCGCCGATTTCACCAACAAGACCGTGCCGAGCGGAACGCAGCTCGGATATAAGAAGAAATAATCGCGCGAGTCCGTGGTCTGAACATCGCTGCCGACACTGCTGCCCAGTTTCAGGGAAAGGTCACCGGCTCGCCGCCAGCCAACCTTGAGGAGTTGACTTGTGTCTAAAATCGAACGCACGGCCTTGTGTGTCTATGGTCACTTCAGCCAGCCGCCGCGCGGCCATCCCATCACCGGGGAGATCGGCGCCGAACCGGAGGCCGAACCCTACCTGAACTGGAATGACCGCATCAACCAGGTCTCGTATTTCCCCAACGCGCAGATCGGCAACTTCAACCGGATCAGCTTCAGTTTCAGCGAGGGTCTGATCCGGTGGCTGGAGCAGAGCGCCCCGGATACCTACCGCCTGATTGTCGAGGCGGATCGTCAGGCGGTCGCTCAATCCGGGCAAGGCGGGAATGCGCTGGCGACCGCCTACAACCACGTCATCCTGCCGATGGCTCGCAAGCGCGATAAGCGCACCCAGATTCTCTGGGGGCTGGCCGCCTTTGAGCGGCACTACGGCCGCAAACCCATCGGTTTCTGGCTGCCGGAGATGGCCGTCGATCTGGAAACGCTGTCGATGCTGGCCGAAGCCGGGGTCAGCTACACCCTGCTGACCAGCCGCCAGCTCCGCAACCTGCCCGTCAACGAGGGAGCCGGGCCGTATCGCATCGACCTCCCTGACGGCCGGAGCATGGCCGTCTTCGCCCGGACGGACGCCCTCTCCGCCGAACTCTCCTTCAACATCCACAACCTCGGCGGGGCCGGGCACTGGTGTCGGCAGGTTCTCACCCCGGCGCGGAAAGCCTCCCCGGTCGGTCTGACGCTGCTGGCGACCGCAGGCGAAACCTTCGGCCACCACTACGCGGGCGAGGAGCAGTTCCTCTACTGGCTGGTCACGCATGAAGCCCGCGCCGCCGGCTATGAACTCACCAGCCTGGATCATTACTACCTGACTCATCCGCCCACCCAGGCCGTCGAAGTCGAAGAACGCAGCACCTGGGGCGATCAGCCGGGGCTGACCGCCTGGGCGACCGGCTACTCCGACGCCAATCACAACACCCTCTGGAAAGGCTCTCTGCGCCGCGCGTTGGATAACGCCGCCAGTGACATCGACCGCGTGTACGAAGAGATCATCATGCCGCAGGGCATCGACCCCTGGACTCTGCGCGATGGCTATCTCCCGGCGCTCTTCGCAGGCCTGACCCCCGACGAGTACATCAGCGAACGCCTGCCCAAGATCAAGGACAAGGATCGGGAAATCCTCAAGGTGGTGCTCCAGGCCATCCGCCTGACGCAGCGCATGTACAACAGCTACACCTTCACTGAAGACAACCTGGACAGCCGCCAGCCGCGTTATGCCATCACCTGCGCGGCCACGGCGCTCTCGATTGTCCAGGAAGCCACCGGCCGCGATCTGAATGACCGCCTGCCCGTCGATCTGGCCGTGGTCAGTTCGCCCGGAACCAGAGTCACCGGGGCGGATATGCTCCGGGACTCCATCCGGCAGTTCGACCTGTCGCTGATGAAGACGCCGTAGCCTGGTCTCGCGGAACGAAAAAGGGCGCGTGAGAGCGCCCTTTTGATTCGTGTCTTCAGTGGTGGATTGAAGGCCGTCTGCGTCGCCCTACAGCGCCCGCCCCGAAATGATGTAGCTGGCCGTGGCCGAGTTGGTCGCCAGCGGCACGTTATGCACATTGCAGATTCGCAGCAGCCCTTGAATGTCGGGATCGTGCGGGTTGGCCGTCAGCGGATCGACGAAGAAAAACACCGCTTCGATCTTCCCCTCGGCGACCTGCGCCGCGATCTGGGCATCGCCGCCCTGCGGCCCGGAAAGCATCTGCTTGACGGGCAGGCCGCATTTCTCCCGCAGCAGTTGGCCGGTCGTGCGGGTTGCCACCAGTTCGTACTTCAGCAGCACATCTTTATGCGACAGCGCGAAAGCCACCATATCGGCCTTTTTGCCATCATGGGCGATCAATGCGACGGTCGTAGGGTTCGTAGTCATAGCGATCCTCGATGGGTGCTTCCCTGCCCAGCCAACCGGAAAGCAGCGGCAGCGGATGGGTCGGCTGGTTCAGCCGCCGGAAACGCGCGTTCAGCCGGATCGCCTCCTGATAGTGCCCCTCAAGCTGCGACATGATGACGCTCCACGGCCGCGACTCGGCGAAGCGTCGGGCGCTGCTCGACATGCGTTGGCGCAGTTCAGGATTGGCCCGCAGGCGGCGGACGGCCTGGGCGAATGCTTCCGGCTGACCCGGACAACTGTACCCTGTTTCGCCATCCCGTACCAGTTCGGCCACCGCGCCCTGATCGATGACCACGCACGGCAGCCCGGAGGCCAGCGCCTCCTGGACGACCTGCCCGAAGGTCTCGCACGGCCCGGCGAACAGGAACACATCCGCGCTGGCATAGGCCGCCGCCAGATCGTCGCCGTAGACATAGCCCATGAAGTGCGTGTTCGTCCCGGCAAACTGCTTCTCCAGGTCATCGCGCAGCGCCCCGTCGCCGATGATGGTCAGCGCCACGCCCGGCGTCCGCGCCACCTCCAGCAGCAGATCGACCCGCTTTTCGTTCGCCAGCCTTCCCACGTACAGGCACACCAGCGACTCCGGATCGCGCCCATTCAGCAAACGGGCACGCCATTCGGCAGAACGGCGCTTCGGATGAAAGCGGGTGATGTTCACGCCGCGCCCCCAGCGCCGCAGCCGCCGGTAGCCCCAGCTTTGAAGCTGCCGCAGCGTGGTGTTCGAAGGCACGAGTGTCAGGTGGCAGCCATTGTGGATGTAGCGCAGCCAGCTTTGAATCGGGTACGAGAGCAGGTCGAAGCCGTAATGCAGCGCATACGTCGGCAGATCGGTCTGGTAGTTGGCGATCACCGGAATATTGCGCCATCGCGCCGCCAGCATCCCGCTGACCGACAGCACTGCCGGGCTGAACAGGTGGATCATGTCCGGCTGGAAGGCATCGATCTGGCCGCTGATCGCCAGCGAGGGCAGGGCGATGCGCGTCTCCGGCGCGAGCGGCATCGGCAGCGAGGGCAGCGGAATCACCTGCGACGGGCCGATGTGAGTCGGAGCCATATCCGGCGCGAACACCAGCACCTCGCGTCCGGTCTGCTGGAGATAACGCAGGGTCAGATAAGCGGTCTTGGCGACCCCATCCACCTTCGGTGGGAACGACTCGGCGAACAGCGCCACCCGCCGGATCGGGGATGACCTCAGCCCATCGGAGTCGGGGGCATCAAAGGCAAACTCCGAATCGTAGATTTGTTCCGCCTTCTGGGGATCGAACTGATTGAAAGCTTCAAGTAATCGGTTATAGGCCATCGTTCACCTTCCGCGGCAGTTTCTCTGTGGTGCAGCGCCGCGCGGAATTCATCTGCGGTGCGGCCGGGGAAGCGCGTTTTCCCCAATCCAATCGCGCTCAGGGTGTGCGCGTCGCTGCTGCCGGTGACGGGCACTGCAATCCGGTTGCAGATGCGCCGGGCGATCAGGTTGTTGCCCGGTGTCATCGTGCCGGCATTGTAGACCTCCACGGCATCGACATTCAAGGTGAATAACACCTCCGGCTGGCGCAGGTAACGCAGTGTGCTGTCACGATGAATCAGCATCTCGCCGGGGTGGGCGAGGATGGCGACTCCACCCTGTTCGTGAATCGCGCGGGTCGTTTCCTGGATCGACAGCCCCGCCGGGATCGGCGACGACACCCACAGCGCCAGCACATGACCGTCCGCCGCGCTCACTTCCATGCCGGGGATGATGTCGAACGGATACCAACCGCGCTGTTCCGCCGCCCACAAACTGCCGTCCAGCCGGTCATGGTCGGTGATGGCGATGACGTTCAGGCGTGTGTGCCGTGCCACATGGTCGAGAACCTGTTTCGGAGAAGCCAGCCCATCGCTCAGACGGGTGTGCATGTGAACATCCGCTGTCCCGAACTCGGCGCTGTACATGGAACCACCTGCTTTCCGATAGTCGTATTGACCCCACTATACGCAGCCTCTATTCAGCCTCGAATAACCCCGCGCTAAGAAGACATCAACCCCAGGCTAAGCCTCGATGAAAGGCCAGCGGGATGACGGCGGAAATAGAAGCAACTTCAATTTGTGCCTCAAAAGACGAGATGGTACATGGATGGTTCTCTACCAGACTGCAAGGGCTGCGTAGGGAGCGACCTGCGTGTCGCCCCGCAATAACTGTCGTTGCCATCCTTGCATGACATCGGTCTGGCATCGCGGCTTGAAATGGAGATAGGAAGCAAGATTATATTTCCAAAGAGTAGACAAAATGTCACCCTAACCATCCCGTTTTGTGCTATTGTGGACATACGCGGGAATTCGGTAGAAGCACGCGGATGGTCTTTCATGAACGGAGGTGGTTATCGCTCCGCCTCTTGTCCCTTTAGTGGACATGGCTTTTCGGCAGCCGGATCACTTTAGTGTCCGGCGTCAAACCGCACCTTTACAACCTATCGCCTGCAAATATCGCATCCCATCGTTGTTGCAGGAATCACGTAGTTGCAACTGCACCGACTGCAACAACTTTTCCTTGCATGTAAGGAGATTGCTGTCATTTGCCGTTCCGCAACTGCCGCAATTGCCGAAATTGCCGCAACAATTGTCCGTCCGACACTGACGACACTGACGACACTGACGACATTTGCGACAATTCTCAGTCTTATCATTTGTTTAGTTTGTGTACAGTCCGGTAGCCAGTGGTTCAACTCGTTTCGTTTCCAATCTTGGGAGGTCTTGTGATGTCGTTCTTTTCAAGCTCTTCCTCAAAAGGTCAATCTACTCAGGGCAGTGAAGTCCAGACCAGCGGCGAACATAGTGCTGTCGCGGGACAGGCTCAATCGCCCCTCAGCAAACGCCGCAGTTTCCGCTGGCTAGTCCGCGTGGTCGGTTTGGTCGTTGGGTTGATTCTAGCGGGAACCATTTACGAGTCTGTCTCAGAAGCGGCTGACATCCAGGCTTATCCCCCTCTTGGTCAAATGGTAGACGTGGGCGGCTACCGTCTCCACATCAACTGCTTGGGTACCGGCAGTCCCACCGTAATCATCGATGCGGGATGGGGCGCATGGTCGCTCGAATGGAGTGGGGTTCAGGCGGAGGTGGCAAAGACTACACAAGTTTGCACTTATGATCGAGCAGGAATGGGGTACAGCGAGGCTGGCCCACTGCCGCGGAGCGCTGAGCAAATTGCCACCGAACTGCATACCTTGCTTGAGCGAGCCAATATTGCAGGCCCTTATGTGATGGTCGGTCACTCGCTCGGCGGTTTAGGTGTACGTGTTTTTGTTCACGATTATCCTGCGGAAACCGTCGGGGTCGTACTAATCGAATCGATGAGTCCCGGACAGAGGGAGCAACCTCCCTCAGAAATTGAGTCCCAAACCCCCGCCCAATCCAGCGGAGTCTCGCTTCCCTCCCTATTGGCGCGTATCGGATTGGTGCGTGTGTTAGCCGTACAATTGATCACTCAAAATCTTCCTCCGGACGCACAGCCTGCTTATACGGCTTTCTCGGTAACTCCGCGGTCTATTCAGGCGTGGACAGATGAAGGCACAGCGATGCAAGAAAGTCTGGCTCAGGCAGATGCAGTCAAAAGCTTCGGCGATTTGCCGCTGATTGTTCTGACCGGTGGCTTAAATCAGCAGACGGGTTGGCAAGCGATGCAGGTCGAGCTGCTTCAATTGTCCTCTAATAGTCGGCAGATCGTTGTAGAGAACAGCGGACACAATATCCAAATTGACCAACCAGAGGCGGCAGTTGCGACAATCACGGATATGGTCTCACAGCTTCGGTAACTGATTGTCAGATGTTGAATTCGGTATGTAACTTTTGTGCAAACGACATTTGAGCAGCGAAGTCGGCTTACCTGGGGCCATATGCAGTCGATTTGCCAGAGGTTGGAGATTCGGTGGGATTGCAGCGTGACGGATGGGGGTCGAACCGGTGGGACGGAACTGGTTAGCCCCGTCCCACAGTGGACTTAATCGGAGAAGTTAGCTCTTCAGCGACATCACGTAGGCGACCAGGTCTTCGATCTGCTGCTCGGTGAAAATCTGGGCGTAAATCTGCGGCATCAGTCCATCAGGATACCCGGCCACCACATACGCGCTCGGCGTCATGATCGATGTGTGAATGTATTCCTGCGGCGTCTGTCCCTGGATGTTTTCCAGTGCCCACCTGGAAACGTTCAGCAGGCCGGGGCCGATCAACTGGGCTTCCTGGTTGAAGTAGTGGCAGGTCACACAGGCGAAGTTCACCTCGCCGCGCACTTCATTGAACAGAGCCTGCCCCCGTGCCAGATCACCGGGGCCAACATACACCAGCGGATCGCCCGCGCCACCTGCCGAGGCCGCGGTCGGCAGCCCGGTCGGGGCCGCCGCTTCGACCGTTGGGGCTTGCGTCGGGGCAGTGGTGGGCAGCGGGGTAGCCGTCGCGGTGAAGGTTGCAGTCGGGATGGGGGTCTCGGTCGCGGTCGGGGTGGCTGTCGGCGCGATTTCGGTGAGATGTTCGCTGGTCGCGGCCAGCGCGACGCGGGTTTCCTGGGCAACCGCCGACCATTCCGGCATGGCGACCGTCCCGCAGGCGGCCAGGAGCAGCGCGATCAGGGGTAGGACAATCCAGGCATAGCGACGCATGACGATCACCTCGAACCGTTTCGTTTGTGAGGAATGGAACAAGTCGCCAGTATATCATGCCCATTCTGGGGCTGCAATGCAGCGGATCGCGGCTAAATCCGGGTCGTCACCGTCGCGTCGATAAGCCAGTGACCGGTAGTCGAGTCATAGATCATTTCAAGCTGCTGGGTGTAGCGCAGGCTAGAGCCGGTATTCATGTTGAAGGTCAGCGTACACTGGACGCTGGCCCGGTCGCTCGTCTGGCTCAGGATGGCGGGGGATTCGACCACCACCGTGGTGACGGTCAGCCAGAAGCTTTCGTACTCGGCCTGGGATGGGCTGCGCTCCGTTCTGAACCGCTCGGTGAGCAGCGCGTAGCTGGTGTAGTAGGCGTGTTGATTGATGAGTGCGTAGTAGTCCAGCACGGCCTGATCGGGCGAGGGGATCGCGGCCGCGGCGGTTTCCGTCAGCTTGATCGCCTCGGCGGTCGCGGCGATCTGGTCTCGGTACGCGATGGCCGTCTGGCTGGCTTCGAGTTCGAGCTGCCGCTCGGCCGCCGTCTGCGTGAGGCCAGCGTTCAGCAACGCGACCTCGGTGTTCTGGGCATTCTGCTGCTGTGAAGGGAGAACGTTCAACAGCACAACCACCACCACAGCCGCGATGATGATGACCACCCCGGCTCCAATGGCAATGCTCAGTCCTCGGTTGGATCGGGGGCGGGCGAGGGGTGGCTGGCTTGATACGGTTGGAGGCGTTGCAACTGGTCGTGGCGCTTGAACCACTGGAGGAACCGCCTGCACGGTCTCTTCGATGTCGATGCCCTGGCGCTGCATCTCATCCACAAGCTGCCGGAGCGCGGTTTCGTAGCTCTGGCTGTGGAAATCGATGTACTGGATGCGGTTGAGCTGGAAGTGCATATCGGCTGGGCGCCATAGAATCGGGAGGATCGGCTTGCCCCGATCCAGGTAGTACTGCCACTCGTCCTCGACGTTGGTGGACTGCATCGCGTCCGGCGACACGATGACCAGCATGATGTCGCAGGTTTTGAGTCCCTGCTGAATGGCGGTACTCCACTTCACCCCCGCCGGGATGTCTTCCATGTCGATCCAGACATCCGCGCCGTTGTTCGTAAGGGACTGCGCCAACCGCGTGGCAAACTGCTTGTCGCGGCGACTGTAGCTGATGAAAATACGCTTCATGGCGACCGCCCTTACGAGGAGTGTTACGCAGCACATCCATATTATACACGAATGTGCATGGGGTCGTCAGAAGCCCGTCGTCTCCGGTCGGCGGTAGTGAATCAGCCGTTGCAGCGCCTTGAGTTCATACGGCCAGTCGTAGTATTCCAGCCGGTAGCGCCACCCGCTCAGCGCCCGCAGCGCCCCGCGCCACTGGCCTTGCAGCCGTAGATCGGTGACGGTCGGATAGTAGGCGTTGATGACCGACTCGAAGTTCCGCACCCGGCTGCGAACCGTATCCTTGAACCAGGGCGTGCCGGGGTCGCGCCGCATCGAGAACTTCGCCCATTCCGGGCTGGCCCATTCGTCCAGCGTTTCCGGGAAGCGGAAGCCCAGCTTGTGGGCTTCATCGAGGAGAATACTGCCTTCCTGCGGCACGGGGGTATAAATGTACAGCACCAGTTCGGTCGCCGGGTTGATCTGTTTGATCCTGCGGATGAACTGGATGGTGGTTTCGATGTCTTCGCGCGGGTCAGGCGGGTTGCCCATCACAAAGGAGAGTTCCGGGACGATGCCGTAATGCTTCATCCGCTCCACCAGCGCCAGGGTCATCTGGGCGCTGGACTTGCCGCCCTTGTTCATGCGCTTGAGGGTTTCATCGCTGCCGCTCTCCGCGCCCATGAAGATCATCTTCGCGCCGCCGCGTTTCATCTTTTCCCAGGTGTCGTCGGAGTAGCTCATCAGAGTATCGACGCGCCCCAGACCCCACCAGCTAATCCCCTTGCCGATCATGCGCTCAGCGAACTCGGCGGTGCGGTCTTCGCGCACGAAGAAATCCATATCGTGGAATTCCAGCCCGTCGATCTGCCAGTGGTCGTGCAGGTGGGTCACAATGTCCGCGACTCGGCCGGCGCTCTCCGGCAGCCAGCGGCGGTTCGAGAGGGCTACAACCGCGCAGAAATTGCAGGCAAAGGGACAGCCGAAGCTGGTATTGTGGTTGAGGACGCGCGTGCCCAGGTAGCTGCGTCCCACATAGCGGCTCACATCCAGGCGGTCGTAGGGCATCCAGGGCAGAGTGTCCATCGGCACGTTAGGAGCGCGTGGGTTGACGATCACAGCGCCGTTCTTCGGATACGCCAGCGAGGGAATGTCCTCCAGCGCCCCGCCCTGATGCAGCCGGTCTACAAACGTGCGGAAGGGCGCTTCACCCTGTCCCTGGATCACGTAGTCCACGTCATCGCTGCGTAGGATGACTTCGTGATGCTGGGTGGGGAAGTAACCGCCCCAGAGAATGGTCAGACCGGGCAGGGCAGCCTTCACTTGCTTGCAGACTGGAACAGCCTGCCGAAGCTGCGGCCCCGGCATCACGGTCACGGCCAGCAGCTTCGCCCCGGTTGCTCTGGCTCGTTCGATGATGTGGGCCGCCGGATCGTCGATCAGGTTGCCGTCGATGATCTCGACATCGTAATCTGCCGCGATGACCGCCGCGACCGATAGCAGAGAAAGGGGCAGTCGCTGTTTGCCTTTGGACGTACTGACCGGATTGTACAGGAGAACCGTATGCCGCATTTGGATAGAACCTCACTCGATTGCACTCCGCAGTCGATTGTGTCATGGCCTGATTGGAAGCGCAACACCAGCCGTGGTATCGTGAGATCAGATTGGATCGACAGCAAAGGATTTATTCCTATGGCGCAGTCTGCCCACACTTTCCGTAAGAAGATCAGCCGTACCCTCAAACTGGATTACCTCCTGTCGCTGCCGGATGACTACGAGTCGGGCCGGCGCTGGCCGCTGATGCTGTTTCTGCATGGCATGGGAGAGCGTGCCGATCATCCCCTCGGTCTGGACGCGCTCAAGAAACATGGTCCTCCCAAGCGCTTCGACCAGCACAATCCCACGCCGTTCATCATCGCGTCGCCGCAGTGCCCCGCCGATGAATGGTGGCCTGAGCATGTGGACACGCTGTTGGGGCTGCTGGATGAACTCCAGGCTACCTATCCGGTCGATCCGGCGCGGGTGTATCTGACGGGCTTGAGCATGGGCGGTTATGGAACCTGGACGCTGTGCGCTCGCCATCCTGAGCGGTTCGCGGCGGCTGTACCGATCTGCGGCGGACTGCCCCTGCATATTGACCTCGACCGCGCGGTCGAGAAGATGAAGCACCTGCCCATCTGGACGTTCCATGGCGCGAAGGATGAGGTCGTTCCCATCGAGGAAACCGAGCGGGTGGTCAAGGCGCTGAAAGCCGCGGGCGGAAACATCAAGTTCACGGTGTATCGCGCTGCCCAGCATGACTCGTGGACGAAGACCTACGCCAATCCCAGGCTGTATGAGTGGCTGTTAGAGCATACGCGCGAGGTTTGAACGCCGCCTATGAATCGCACGGATCGACTGTTGGGGATTGTCCTGGAGCTTCAAGCCCATGGTTGGCAGCGCGCGGAGGATTTAGCTCGAACCTTCGAGGTGAGCAAGCGAACCATTTATCGGGACATGCTGGCGCTCATGGAGTCGGGCGTCCCGGTGATGTCCTCGCCAGGGCAGGGTTATGCTCTGGTAGAGGGGTACTTCCTCCCGCCGTTGAGCTTTTCGGCAGATGAAGCCGTGACGCTCCTGCTCGGCGCGGACTACATCACCCGCAGCCTCGATGCCCAGTTTCAGGCGGCTGCTCGCTCGGCCGGCAGCAAGATTCTGGCCGTATTGAGCGATGAACGCCGCACACAGGTGCGTAACCTGCAAAGCCGAATGCTGTTTGTCGCCATGAATCCGCTCGAAGGGGATACCAGGCCAGAACTCCTGTGGCAGCTCCGGCGGGCGATTTTGCAGCAAGTCGCTGTACATCTGGACTATCATGGCCGCGGCGGCAGTGAAGCCAGCGGCGAAAAGACCGCCCGTCGGGTTGATCCGTATGCGCTCATCAATGTCCATCAGACGTGGTATCTGGTGGGGTACTGCCATCTCCGGCGTGATGTCCGTAACTTCCGTCTGGATCGGATTGACCATCTACAGATCTTGAAGGATACCTTCATTCTTCCCGCCGATTTTCATGTCCAGGCTGAAAACGGTGATGAGCGCCGAGTTGTGGTACGAGTCGTCTTTGATCCAGCGGTATCCCGATGGGTGATGGAAGACCGGAACTACTACCAGGTCGCGGCAGAAAAACGGTCGGACGGTCTGCTGGTGTCATTGCTGGTACGGCAGGAAACAGACGTACTCCAATGGCTGCTGGGATGGGGTGGACATGTGCGGGTACTTGAACCGGTCTCGCTGCGGGATCGTATCCGTGCGGAAGCTGAGATCGTTTTGCGAGCTTACGCGACAGAACAGAAGGTCTGAGAATCCATCGATTTCGCTGTTGCCATAGGGTTGTCACTGGGGCGGTTTATCCTGAAATCATCCGCACGCTCCGCGCGATTTCGTGGAGCCTGCGAAAGATCATCGGCCATATGCCGAATAAGGAGAACCGCTCATGTCTGTATTGAACGCTGTCACCTGGTTCGAGATTCCCGCCGCCGACTTTGACCGCGCGGTCCAGTTCTACAGTACTGTTCTCGCCGCGGAAATGCGAACCGAGAATTTCATGGGCATCCCCAATGCCTTCTTCCCCTTCGATCAGCAGGGGGTCGGCGGAGCAGTGGTACTCGATCCAGACCGGAAGCCCAGTTATACCGGTTCCCTGGTCTACCTCAATGCAGGAACACCTGAGAACCTCGACCGCCTGCTCAGTCGTGTCGAAGCAGCAGGTGGAGGGCTGGTAGTTCCGCGCACAGACATTGGCGAACCAGGTTACATCGCGGTGATCCGTGATACGGAGGGCAATCAGGTCGGTTTGCACGCGCCGCGGACTATGTAGCTGTCCAGGGATGCGGTTCAAACAGGCTGCTCACAACAAGGAGCAGCCTGTTTGAGTTCAAGTTATCTCGTGAAAGTGAACCCTTGTGAACTATTTTGATCTGCTTTAGAATGCATCATCTCACTGGAGGGCACGTTCTATGCTGGTCTACCAACCTGCCCGCCGGTGTCCCCTCTCTGGCTGGTTGTGACGCTTGACGCCAGAACACCCATAAATGGGGGGAACTGGCGGCCCAATTGCTTCGTACAATCTGTTATACCGCTGCTATGAGCCGCAAGGCTCTGGCACATCACTCCGATTGAGTGAGGGGATTCAATCTTCATGAACCTGACTTCAATGATGCAGTATCGCGCGGGCATTGGCCGGGAGGCTGAAAACCCGCGTCTGACTGTGGAAACTGTCGACAACCACATCTACTTCTATGCCGATGTAGATAGTGATCGCTGCCTCGCGCTGATGCGCTCGATCCGGCAGGTGGATGCGTCGCTGCGGCAGGAATATCTCTCCCGCGATATGGAGGGGCTGCCAGCGACTCCGATCTGGTTGCACATCCACTCCTACGGCGGCGATCTGTTCACCGGGTTCAGCGTGGCCGACCAACTGGCGATGATCAAGACGCCGATCTACTCGATTGTCGAGGGGATCTGCGCCAGCGCGGCCACGTTGATTTCGATGTCGTGCGTCAAGCGGTTCATTCTGCCCAGCAGTTTCATGCTCATCCACCAGCTTTCCGGCGTGAAGTGGGGAACGCATGAGCAGTTCAAGGACGAGATGACGCTTCAGAGCAAGGCGATGGATCGGCTGGTCGAGTTCTATGCACGGCGGTCGCGCGTGACCATCGACGATGTGCGCTCGATGCTGATGCGCGACTACTGGATGGATGCAGATACCTGCATGAAGCAGGGCTTCGTGGATGAAGTCCTGGTCGCGCGGTAGAAGAACGATCTGGTGAGAGCGAAGAGGGGCACACTGCCTCTCTTTTGATTCCTCAGCCAGGACTCATCGATCTGAGGTAGAGTTGCTTCTGCCCCGGAATCAGCAGGTGAAGCTCATGACCAATCTATCCCCGATTTCACTGGATCAGGACTGGCGCTACTTCCCGACCGAAGACATGGACCCGGCTTACGGCGCGTCCCTCTTGGATGAATCGTCCTGGGGCGTGCTGGCGCGGATCGAGGATTTTCCGCGTGATGTCGTGCAGTTTCACAGGGAACTGCATCTGCGCCACCAATTCGACTTAGAACCGATTGGCGATCAATGTCTGCGCTTCCACCTGATGATCGATGAGGCTCCCAAAGGGACGCAGTTCTATATCAACGGCTGGCATGTGGGCACGATGGGGGACAGCCCGCTGGTTTCCGATGTGACCGACTATGTGACACTGGAAGGCAATGTGCTGCTGCTCCGACTGACCTCGGCAAGGGGCACATTCAGCAGGCTCCAGTTGCAACCGGTTCCGTGTGATCCGGCATAGGCTGAACCCTTCGATTCGCCCCGCGCGGTCGGATTGACTGACTTCATGCACTCCGTTACAATACCCTTCGTCGAATACTGTAATAGTTGGATCGAGTCGATGAAGTATTTCCTGGAGAGCATGGGCTGCCAGATGAACACGGCTGACAGCCAGCTCCTGGCCTCAGAGTTGGAAAAACTCGGCCACCGGGCCGCGATGACGCCCGATGAGGCCGATATTCTGGTCGTCAATACCTGTGTGGTGCGGCAGTCTGCCGAGGACAAGGCCTTCAACCGGCTGGCGGAGTTCAACCGTCTGAAGCGCCGCGACCCTCAGCGGATCATTGGGGTGATGGGCTGCCTGGTGGGGGTGCGCGACGCGCTGACGCTGCGGAAGCGCGTGCCTTATGTGGATGTGTTCATGCCTCCCAGCGACCCGATGCCGATGGTCGATTTCCTGGCGAGCCGGATACATGAAGATGAAGCTTTGCGGATCGAGCGGCACGACCGCGCCCAACGGGATGCTATCCAGGACGGCGATATTCTGCTGCCCGCGCATGAGCAGGGCAGCCTCATCAGCGCCCATGTTCCCGTGGTGTACGGCTGCTCACATGCCTGCTCGTTCTGCATCATTCCCCGGCGGCGGGGGATCGAACGCAGCCGGAGCGTGGGCGAGATTGTGGCGCACGTCCGCAGTCTGGCGCTCCAGGGGGTGAAAGAGGTCACGCTGCTGGGGCAGATCGTAGACCGCTACGGCAAGGATATTCCTGATGGGCCAGACCTGGCCGATCTGCTGCGGGTCGTGCATCAGGCCGCCGAAGAGACTGGGCTGGAACGCATCCGCTTCCTGACGAGTCATCCGAACTGGATGACCGATAAGCTGCTGGATACGGTCGCGGAACTGCCGCGGGTGATGCCTGTCATCGAAGTCCCGGTGCAGGCCGGGGACGATGTGGTGCTGGAACGGATGAAGCGGGGATATACGACCGGGCAGTACCGGAAATTGATCGCCAATATTCGGGCGCGGATTCCGGGTGTGGCGATCCACACCGATATCATCGTGGGCTTTCCGGGAGAAACCGAAGCCCAGTTCCAGGGCACGGTGGATTTGCTGGCTGAACTGAAGCTCGATAAAGTTCATCTGGCGCGGTATTCTCCTCGTCCGCATACGCTGAGCGCGCGGACGATGGAAGACGATGTGCTGGACGAAGAAAAACGGAGACGCCTTCAGGTCATCGAAGAACTTCAGGCGTCAGTGCTGGCCGAGATCAACGGCCACACGTTGGGCGAAACCGTCTCGGTGCTGGTGGAAGACCAGCACAAGGGAAAGTGGCGGGGACGGACGCCCCAGAACAAGCTGGTCTTCTTCGAGGACAGCGCGGATTGGAAGGGCAAGCTGGCCGATGTCGAGGTGGTCTGGACGGGGCCGTGGAGTATGCAGGGACGGCTGCCCGGTTCACAGGGTGAACCGTTCGACGCGGCGATGATTCCTGTATTCGCGGGCGGCCCGGTCGAGATGGCCGGAGACGCGCAGAATCTTGCATTGTGATGGAAAGTCGTTTGGCTTTATACTCAAAACTGAGTCAACGCTAACCGGGACCGAGCCGAGCTTGCAGCGCGCGGAACCCCAACGTTTCTCACCGACTGGAGGAAACTCGGACCATGCCGCCTGAGAAGAGTGGTTACTACTATCCGAACAAGTTCGCCCGCATCTTCATCGACGCGATGGAAGAGGTGATGGGTAAGAACGGTCTGAACGCGGTGCTGCATCTGGCGAAGCTGGATAACCTGATCGGGAATTATCCGCCGGACAACCTGGAGAAGATGTTCGACTTCGCGGACTTCACGGCGCTGTGCGTGGCGCTGGAGGAGATGTACGGGCCGCGGGGTGGACGCGGGCTGGCGCTGCGGGTGGGGCGGACGCTGTTCGCGGACGCGCTGCGGGGATTCGGGGCACTGGCAGGAGTAGGCGATCTGGCGTTCAAGGTGCTGCCGCTGAGCGCGAAGCTGAAGGTCGGTGTGCCAGCGATGGCGAACATCTTCAGCCAGTTTTCGGATCAGGTGTCGAACGTGTACGAAGAAGGGGACGACCGGCTGATCTACACGCTGGAACGCTGCCCGATGTGCTGGGGTCGGAAGGCGGATCGGGCGGTGTGCTACGTGGGACAGGGCTTGCTGCAAGAGGGCTTGCGGTGGGTCTCAGGCGGGCGGGAGTTCAAGGTCGATCTTTCGACGTGCATCGGCAAGGGCGATGACATCGGCCGCTACATCATCTACAAAGAACCCATCGAGTAGCATCTGGAAGCAGCTTGAAGATACCGGAGAGGCGGGATGATCCCCGCCTCTTTTCATTCCTGGGGCAGGTCAGGCTCGCGGAGATGCCAGCCCGCAGCCTGCTCGTAGGCGTGACCCGCGCGGAGGACGAGGCTCTCCTGCCAGGGGCGACCGACGATCTGAAGGCCGATGGGGAGATGGTCGGCTGTGAAGCCGCAGGGAACCGAAAGGCAGGGCAGCCCGGCCATGTTGAAGGGCGCGGTCAGGTAGGAGAGGGAGGCGCGGGACTGCTCGACTGCTTTGGGATCGTCCAGGCGAGGGGCGACCATGCGGGTGCAGGGGGTAATGAGCAGATCGACCCCCTGGAACAAGGCTGCGAGGCGATGCTTCAGTTCGGTCTGGGAGCGGCGGGCGAGGGCGTATTCGACCCCGGTGAAGCGCGTTCCTCCTTCGAGACGTCCGCGCACATCGGCTCCGAAGGCATCGGGGTGTTCAATGAGCCGTTCCTGATGGAAAGCCGCAGCATCGCAGGAGACCATCACGCGGCTGGTCTGGACGGTCTCTTGAGCGAAGCCGAGGTCTACGGGGCGCAGGGCGGCCCCCAGACGCGCGAGCAGTTCAGCGGCGGCTTCAAAGGCAGCCAAGATTTCCGGGGCGACCGCACGGAAGAATGCATCGTGGGCGACACCGATTCGCAGCCCCTTGACCCCAGCGGTCAGGTTGGCTGAGTAGTCCTCGACGGGGACATCGACCGAGCCGGGATCAGCGGGATCGTATCCAGCGATGGCCTGGAGGAGCAGGGCGGCATCGGCAACGGATTTGGTCATCGGGCCAGCGTGATCGAGCGACCCACTGAGGGGCACGACTCCGCGCAGACTGACCCGCCCGAAGGTGGGTTTGAGGCCGACGACTCCGCAAAGGGCCGCCGGGATGCGGATGGAACCACGGGTATCGCTGCCGAGCGATCCGGCGCAGAGGTCGGCGGCCAGGGCTGCGCCTGATCCACCAGAGGAACCGCCGGGCGAGCGGCCGGTATCCCAGGGGTTGAGGCAGGAGCCGAAGTACGGGTTATCGTTGATGACGCCCAGCGCCCATTCGTGCAGGTTGAGCTTGCCGAGCAGGACGGTTCCGGCATCGCGGAGCCGGGACATGGGGGCGCTGTCCTGGGTAGGGATGAAGTCCCGGCGGAAGCTGGAACCGGCGGTGGTGGGGATACCTGCGGTTTCGTAGAGGTCTTTCACGGCGATGGGGACGCCGTGGAGGGGGCCGCGATAGGCTCCACGGGCGATTTCGGCCTCGGCTGCGTGGGCATCGGCGAGGGCGCGGTCAGCCGTTACGGTGATATAGGCGTTGAGGAGGGGGTTGAGCCGCTGGATGCGGTCGAGGTAGGCCTGGGTGAGTTCGAGCGGGGAGATGCTCCGGTCAGCGATGTGGGCAGCGGTTTCGGTGAGCGTCCAGGCGGTGGGGTGCATGGGGGTGTCCTGTTAGCTTTTAGCCGATAGCTCGTAGCCGCAACAAGAAGTTAATGGTTGATAGTTTATAGTTGATAGAAAAATGTGGTGATAGGTGCGAAATGATAAGAATG
>JAEUQZ010000001.1 GCA_016788965.1 Anaerolineae bacterium
GTTCATCCGCGACGACGACGACACCTACCTGACCGGCTTCGAGAACTGGGATGCCGTCGAAGGGGCGCTGCTCGAATTCGTCGTCAGCGGGCCGATGCACTGGCTGGGACTGCTCGACTCCGCTGAGGATGCCGCCCGCCTGACCGCCTATGGCCGCGCCCTGCTGGGGCAAGCGGCCTGGCCGTCCCCACCCGAATCCGAGGACAAGGTGGTCGTCAAGGACGACGGCACGCTGCTGATCTCCCGCAAAGTGCCCCGTGTGGATCGCGTCCAGGCGATGCGTTTCACCAGCTGGGTCGCGGCGGGCGATCCCTATACCTACAAACTGGATGCGCTTGGCATCCAGCGGGCAGCCGAGCAGGGCATCAACACCGGGCACATCGCCAGCTTCCTCAGCCGGGCGCTGGGGGATGCGCCGATACCGGGGCCGGTGGCGCGGCTGCTGGAGAACTGGAAGGCCGGGCCGAGCGCCGCCGTCTCGTTGGAGCGGCTGCTGGTGCTGCGGACGACCGCGCCGGAGACGCTCGACCGCATCTACGATACGCCCGCGCTGCGCCGCTATCTGGGGGCGCGCCTGGGGCCGATGGCGGTCGTCGTCCGCGCCGATCAATGGGAGGCGCTGCGCTCCGCCCTCGGCGAGCAGGGCATCCAGGTCGAGGTGCTGGAATAGACAGATTCTCCGTGCGTGTTGGACGCCAAGAACGGCGTCCCTACCCAGACAGGGATCGTAGGGACGGGCTTCTGCCCGTTCGTCAACTAATGAATCATGCACCCAACCCGTCCTTCCCAGTGGCCTGATCGTATTTTAGAGATATACTCGATTTATCATAAGAACGGTCGCGCGAACGCATGAAGGTGTGGTAACTCATGGCCGAATTCACATCCCACGAAGCCGCCGCCCATCAGCCCCAGGCTTTACCCGTGATGCTGCCTGCCAAACTGGTCGGGCGGGATACGACGCTGGCGCAGATTTACACCCACTTGAAGGCCAGCAGGCCGGTCATGATTACCGGCGCCGCCGGGATCGGCAAGACCGCGCTGGCCGCCACCCTCGCCAGCGCCTACACCGAACTGCCCGGTGGCACGCTCTGGCTCAATGTGGATGGCACGCCGCTGGAAGAGATGATTATCCGCGTGGGCCGCGCCTACAACGTCCTGGAGATCGCCGCCAGCAGCAGCCCGCTGGCGATGATTGGCGCGGTCGCCAACACCTTCTCCGCCAACAAACCCCTTCTCGTGTTGGACGGCCGCCACGACGCCAAGGCGCTCAACGAATTCGTCGCCCGCTGCGCGGCGGGGCTGCCCGTGATGATCCTCTCCAAAGACCCGGTGGATGGCCCGTGGCAGACCATCGACCTGGGGCCGCTGGAAGCCAGGCACGCCATCGCCATGCTCAGGCAGGGCGCTGATCTCAAGCCCGCCGACGGACTGGACGACGACCTCGACGAACTGGCGAGCATCCTGGATTACACCCCCTTCGCGCTGGCCGTCGCCGCCGGGACGATGCGCGTCACCAGGAAGACGCCCGCCGATTACCTGACCGAGTTCGAGAAAATCCCCACCAGCGCCGGGGCCACGCCCCAGCTTCTCGCCCTGACGGTCGGCTTCCGCAGCCTGAACAACGCCCTCCAGGGGGTGATCCTGCTCTTGGGCGCGACCTTCGGCGTCGGAGCCTCCTCCGAACTGCTCAGCCTGATGGCGAACGCGCCCCAGGAGACGGTCGAGCAGGTCATGAACACGCTGGCGAACAACGAACTGGTCGAGCGCATCCACCGCTACGAAGCCCCCTACTACCGCCTGCACGACATCACCGCTGCCTTTGCCACCACCTGGTTGAAGTCCCAGGGCCGCCTGGAGATGCTCCAGAGCAAATCGCGCGAGACGGTGCTGGATTTCGTCAAGAAGTACAGCGTCAACAGCCCGGCCGCCCATGACAAGCTGGCCGGCGCGATGGACCTCATCATGGCCGTCGCCCGTTGGAGCGCCGACCAGGGCGAGCGCGATGTCGTCAACCAACTGGTCGTCAGCCTGATGCAGGCCGGCGATTTCGTCAACGAGCGCGGCTACGTCTACGAACTGCTTAGACTGCGCGAGATGGCCTCCAGCTTCACCAAGCCCTTCCCGGCCAACCCCGTGCCCCAGCGACCGGAGGATGTTATCCCAGCCGCGCCCGTCCCGGTCATCGAGGATGAGGACGACCTGCTGGACGACGAAGAGGAAGAGTTCGATGAAGAAGTCGAACCCTTCGACGACGAGATCGAAGCCCAGGGCGTGGGCGATGAAGACGACGAACTCGATATCCGTCCCGCCGCCGCCAGCGCGGTGAAGTCGCTCTGGGATACCGTGGAACCAACCCCGCCCGTCATTCCCTCGATCATGCGGCAGATTCCCGGCGACGATGAAGACGAGGACGACCTGCCAGAGGACTCGACTGCCGTCGAAGCGCCGCCCCTGCCCGAACTGCCCAACGATCCCATGGATCGGCTGCGGGTGCTGCTGCGTCAGGCCAAGCAGTCCGGCGACCTCCGCAAGCAGGTCGATCTGCTCAAGCAGATCGGCGAGATCGAGGCCAGCAGAGGACTGGATACCGAAGCCATCAGCACCTACAGCGAAGTCCTGGCCGCCTACGAGGGGCTGAACGACTCGGCCCATGTCCTCGATACGCTCGATACCCTCTCGGCCTTGATGGTCAAGACCGAGAACAGCAGCGCCGCCGTGCTGCACGCCACCCGTGGCATCGCCCTGGCCGACCAGCTTGGCGAGCCGGAGACGCGCATGTACCTGCTGGTGACGCTGGCCGATGCCCGCCAGCAGTTGGGCGAAAGCAGCGAGGCCGTCAAAGCCTACGGTCAGGCGCTCGAAATCGCCCGGACGCGCAACGATGCCCAGCACGAGGCGCTCGTCCTCTACAAGCTCGGCTATGCCCAACTGGACGACAACCAGCCGGATACCGCCGCCGAGACCTGGGAGCAGGCGCTCAAGCTGTTCAAGGCGCAGGGCAAGCGCGATTATGAAGGCCGCGTCCTCGGTGGATTGGGCACGGCTTACGGTGAACTCAGTCGTTGGGAAGAGGCCATCAACTTCCACACCTCGGCGCTGTATATCGCCCGTGAAGTCAAAGACCGCGATGTCGAGGCGCTGGAACTGAGCAACCTGGGCTATGCCTCGGTGCAGGCCAACCAGCTTGGGCAGGCCGTCACCCGCTACCGCCAGGCGCTCCATCTGGCGTATCAGGCCAACAACCGCGAGAACATCGTCAGCAACATCGTCGATCTGGCGCGGATGCTCGTGGAAAGTCCGCGCCACCTGGAGATCGCCGACCTGCTCATCAACGACGCCATCCCGCTTGATCCGACCGACCGCGATGTCCTCAAGCTCAAGGAGCGCATCGGCAGCGGCAAGATGCAGGCCTATGCCGATGGCATCGAGATGCTGGCGGTCAAAGGCACGGCCAGGGATTACGCCGCCAACGCCTACAAAATGCTGGAAGGCTGAGCCTCCGCGTATCCCCTGTCGGCTGTTTGAACAGGGAAGTTTATGGATAACCAATGAGAAAACGCCTGATTTTCGTAGGGGAGGACTAGCGCGAAGCGCGTATGTCCTCCCGCCCGCATCCGGCGATTTCTTTTTCACCTATCCATTAGACGACCCGCTTAGCGGATGAACCAGACGGGAGGGATTCTGTGCCAGCAATCACCAACCCCACCATGACGTTAGCCCAGTCCGGCGGTGTCGTGACCGTCACCGTCACCTACGATGTCTCGTTCCTGTCGTCGGAAGTGGCGAGTCCACTGGTTTTCATGGAACAAATCACGGTGGCCGGGGCTGTCGCGCCTTACAACAAGTTTCTGGGCGAGCCGCTCAACAAAACGGAAAACACCGTGTCCTATCAGCGGACGCACGCGATAGAGCGGCGCAACTTCGTCGGTGGAGCGATTGTGCCTGTCACCGTCCAATGTCTGATCAAGATCACCCCCCAGGGAATGATCAACGCCGTCAGGTCAACCAACGACGCCCAGCTTCCTGGCGAAACGGTACGTTCTCCCTTTGCCGCCCGCCTGATGGACTTTGTACGCAAATCGCTCGATCTGGTGGGCCAGTTCTTCATTCGCCTGTCTTCAAAGACACGCTACGACTCCCTCTTCGACTTCAAACCGGATGCAACGCACATCAGCGCCCTTCCCGAACCGCTGCTGCGCTACATCCAGGAATTGGAAGCCAGCACTGCCATCACAAACAGGAATGACGGTAACGTGTGAGGTGAGGGGGCAGGCCGATGCCGATGGGATCGAGATGCTGGAAGGCTGACCTGTCCAGGAGTCTTTTTTCCAGGAGAGAAACATGCCCAGGTGGATCGCTGTTCTGCTGATTCTGACCGCCGGTTTGCTGGCCGCCTGTGCTGGGCGGGCCGCTGCCCCCGCGCCGCCGGCCGAGCTTGCCACGCCCACGCCGGAAGTCATGCCGCCCCCAGCCGAGTCTTCAGCGGGTGGAGCCAGCTTTGAGGTGGTGATCAGCGGCGACTTTGACCTGAACCTCACCAGTGCCCTGGGCAGTACCCTCAAGCTGTTCAGTTCGGATGCAGGCGGCTTGTTCTACTACGTGCAGTTCGGCGATGAATTCGGTCTGCCCATTGTGCTGATTTCTTTCTTCGGCGAAGGCGGCGTCGAAAGCGCCTTGCCCAAACCAGGGACGTTCACCCTCTCGCCGCTCAGAATGGGCGAACTGATGTCGGCGGACAAGTCTATCACCGCGACAGCCACCCTCGTCAGCGATGAGCGCGATGCCAATAACCTGCCTGTGGTCTACAGCTTCGACCAGTCTACAGGCAGCCTGACCATTGCCCAGGACGACGGCGGCTACAGCGGCAGCTTCGAGTTCACCTTACAGGGACGCGCCGCTGCCGCCATTGACTACACCAAAACCGTGACCGTGACAGGAACCTTCAGCGGCGTGCAGCCGGAGTGAGCCGTCAGGGAGCGTCAGCCCGGTACAGCACCAGCGCGTGCTGATAGTAGCGTTCGGTGATTCCCTGGTACGTCATCCCAATCTTCGCCATCACCCGCTGCGAGGCGATGTTCTCCGGCTCGGCCAGCGCCAGAATCGTCTTGAGCCTGCCCACCTCGAAGCCGTAACGCAGCGCGGCGGCCGCGGCTTCGTTGGCATAGCCCTGCCCCCAGAACGGCTGCCCGAAGGCATAAGCCAGTTCGACTTCATCCGGCGAGTCTCTCAGATAGACCAAACCGCAGTGACCTATGAACTGCCCATCGGCCTGGCGGATCACCGCCCAGAGCGTAAAGCCGTGCTGCTGGCCGTGCGCCACCGCGAAGTCCAGCACGGCGCGGGTCTGCTCGCGGGTGCGTGCTTTGCCGCCCGGCAGATAGCGCATGACGACATCGTCGCCGTAAACCTGCGCGTAGTAATCCTCCAGGTCGGAGTCCAGGAAGGAGCGCAGCCGCAGCCGGGGCGTCTCCAATAAGGACAGCGGATCGCTACTCACGATGGTTTTCCCTCCGAAAATGTCCCATCCATTCCACAGCATTCTAACTTGGGCGTACCCGATCCCCACCCCCTCTGTATTTCTCTGCGTCTCCTCCGAAAATAGACGCTCACTTCCCTCAAACACGTCTTCGTAGGGACGCCATTCTTGGCGTCCGCCGCACCCCCACCTCCACAAAGTCGCCCTCGTAGGGGCATGATGCATCATGCCCACTCCCTCTACAACAACCCCACTCGGCCAGAACCCCTGGAGGGGGTGGTCTTCCTCTAGCCGGGGGGATTACATCCCCCGGCGTCCCCCCCCCTCCCCTCCGTATTTCTCTGTGTCCTCTGTGGTTCAATTCGTATTTCGCTTTCTTCTTCCCGTCCGCCCCCATTCATGCGGACTCCCCGCTCAATCCTGACGCTCCCATTCAGCGCCGCGGATCTGCTTGAGGGCACGCCATTCCGGTGAGACCGGAACCCGCCCCAACTCGCGCACGATCTGGCGGGCGGCCAGCCCGACGATGGCCGCGAAGGTCGGATAGGCGAACTCCAAATCGGCCAGCCGCTCGGCGTTCAGGCCCCCGGCCATGCCCGCCGCCACCATCTGCACCACCTCGACGGCCTGCTCGCCGACCACATGCGCCCCGATGACCAGCCCCGAAGCCCGATCCACCACCAGCTTGCAGAATCCCACCGTCCGGTCGTCGATCACCGCGCGATCCATATCGGCATAGGGCACGACTGCCACGGCTGGATCACCCTTTTCCCGCGCCTGCGCTTCGGTCAGCCCGACGCTGCCGTATTCGGGATCGGTGAAGCCGCCGTGTGGAACCAGCTTGTGATCGGCCAGCCGCGTCGGGCCGAGCAGCGCATTCTCCACCGCGATCCGCGCCTGGGCGCTGGCGCTCTGCACCAGCATCATTCGCCCGGTGATATCCCCGGCGGCGTAGATGTGGGCGGCGCTGGTTTGCAGGCTGTCGTTCACCTGGACGTAACTGCGCTCGGTCTGGACTCCGGCAGCGGACAGATTGAGCGCGTCGATGTTCCCCGGCCAGCCCACCGACAGGATGATGTCCTCGGCTTCTAGTGTCTGTTCCGCGCCACCCTGCGTGTAGATCAACCGCTTCAGCTTCGGCTGCGCTCCGGCTTCGATCCGGGCCAGCCCGTCGATGCCGGTGACGATCTGGATGCCCGCCTGCCGGAACTGCTCCGCCATTGTCTCGGCCACCAGCGCATCTTCGGCCATCAGGATGCGCGGAGCCACATCCACCAGCGTCACCCGCGTCCCGAAGGCATCGAACACCGAGGCCAGTTGGCAGCCCGTCGCCCCGCAGCCGACGATCACGACCGAGCGCGGCAGGTGATCTAGCCCCCAGACATCGCTGTGCGTCAGCGCCAGTTCCGCGCCGGGGAAGTTCAGCCGTCGCGCCGCCCCCCCCACTGCCAGGATGAAGCGTTCGGCTTCGATGCGCTGCCCATCGCGCAGTTCGACAGCCTGCGGGCTGACGAAGCGGGCATTCCCCGCCCCGATGAACGTCTCGACCTGGACATCCCGCAGGTGATCCAGGAGCTGCTTTTTCTCCTGCACCTGATAGACGACCTGCTGCGTCCGTTTGAGGACGGCGGCGAAATCGACTTCCGGCGGGCGTTCCAGCAGGATGCCATACTCAGCGAACTGGCGCGAATCCCGCAGCAGCCGGGCGGTCTTCGCCAGCACGCGGGTCGGCACGCAGCCGTCATTGGTGCAGGTTCCACCCAGGTTGCCGCGCTCGATCAGCGCCACACTCGCGCCCAGTTCGCAGGCGCGGAGCGCGGCGGTCACTCCGGCGGGGCCGCCCCCCAGGACGGCCAGATCGTAAGGTGTCATGATGGGTTGTCCTGTAGAAACACAAAGGGCAAGGTGTCACCCTTGCCCTGGATCGAACAGCAGCGAAATCAGGCGATAGTCACTTCATCGCACAGATAGACATCCTGGATCGCCTGCAGCAGCGCCGCGCCCTCGTTCATCGGACGCTGGAAGGCCTTGCGCCCGCTGATGAGACCCATGCCGCCGGCCCGCTTGTTGATGACGGCCGTCTTGACCGCCTCGGTCACATCGGACTCGCCGCTGGACGCGCCGCCGGAGTTGATCAGCCCGGCGCGGCCCATGTAGCCGTTGGCGACCTGATAGCGGGTCAGGTCGATGGGATGCTCGCTGGTCAGCTTGCTGTAGATGCGCTCATCCAGCTTGCCATACGACGACCCGCCTGTGTTCAGCGCCTTGAAGCCGCCGTTTTGCGTCGGCAGCTTCTGCTTGACGATATCGGCCTGAATGGTGACGCCCAGGTGATTGGCCTGCCCGGTCAGATCGGCGGACGTTTCGTGGTTGACGCCGTTGACCTTGAAGGCGTTGTTGCGGGTATAGCACCACAGGATGGTAGCGAGGCCAAGCTCATGTGCATAGGCGAAAGCCTCGGCCACTTCGATGATCTGGCGGGCGCTTTCGTCGGAGCCGAAGTAGACCGTCGCGCCCACCGCGACCGCGCCCATGTTCCAGGCTTCGTCGATGGTCCCGAACATGATCTGGTCGAACTTGTTGGGGTAGGTCAGCAGTTCGTTGTGGTTGATCTTGACGATGAACGGGATGCGGTGGGCATATTTGCGGGCGACCGCCCCCAGCACGCCGTAGGTCGAAGCGACCGCGTTGCAGCCGCCTTCAATCGCCAGCTTGACGATGTTCTCCGGGTCGAAGTAAGCCGGATTCTTGGCAAACGATGCGCCCGCCGAATGTTCGATGCCCTGATCGACGGGCAGGATGCTCAGGTAGCCCGTGCCGCCCAGCCGCCCATGATCGAACATCTGCTGGAGGCCGCGCAGAACCTGGGTCGGGCGGTCGGAGTCCTGCCAGACGCGGCTGACGAAATCGCTGCCGGGCAGGTACAGATAATCTCGGTCGATGGTCTGGCACTGGTGGTTGAGGAGGGCATCGGCTTCGTCGCCGAGCAGTTCGGCGATCCGGTCAATCGTCATGGCCTTCTGTGATGCGACAGCAGCGACCATAGGGGATTTCCTTTCGGGTATGCTTGCGATCAGATGCCCTTATGATACCACGTTTGTTCCCCGTGGAGCATCCTCACAACTTGGCACTACTCTCCCGTGTTACAATCACTTCTGAGGCAAGGAGAAACCCATCATGACTACAAAAGACGCCCCACACGCCGAGCCGGAAAAAGGTCTGCGCCTCCTGCGCGGTTCCGGCATCAACAACAAGTCGCTCGCCTTCAGTCCCGAAGAGCGCCGTGAACTCGGACTTCGAGGCCTGCTGCCTGCTCGCATCAACACCATGGACGAGCAGGTGCAGATCCTCATGAATACCTTCCGCAGCAAGTCCACCCTGCTCGACAAGTACATCTACCTGATGGACATGCAGCAGCGCCGCAGCACCCTCTTCTACCGGGCGCTGATCGACTACATGTCCGAACTGCTCCCCGTGGTCTATACCCCGACTGTCGGGTTGGCCTGCCAGGAATACAGCCACATCTACGTCGGCGGTCGCGGCCTGTTTATCTCCGAGGAGTACAAAGGCGAGATCGCCGACGTGCTGGCGAACTGGCCGGAAGATGACATCCGCGTCATTGTCGTGACCGACGGCGAACGCATCCTCGGCCTGGGCGACCTGGGCGCGAACGGCATGGGCATCCCCCTCGGCAAGCTGGCGCTGTATACCGCCTGCGCTGGCATCCATCCGAGCTACTGCCTGCCCATCACCCTCGATGTCGGAACGGAGACCGAAGCCCTCCGCAGCGATATGGCCTATATCGGCCTGGCGAAACCCCGGACGCGCGGCCCGGCCTATGATGACCTGATCGAGGAATTCGTCCGCGCCGTCGAGAAGCGTTTCCCGAAGGCGCTGATCCAGTTCGAGGACTTCGGCAACCAGAATGCCTTCCGCCTGCTGGAACGCTACCGCCACCAGTCGCGGACCTTCAACGACGACATCCAGGGCACAGCCGCCGTCACGCTGGCCGGATTGCTCTCCGCCCTGCACATGACTGGCAAGCCGCTCACCGACCAGACCATCCTGTTCCTCGGCGCGGGCGAGGCCGGCATCGGCATCGGCGACCTGATCGTCTCCGCCATGATGGAACAGGGCATGAGCGAAGCCGACGCCCGCCAGCGCTGCTGGTTCGTGGACTCGAAGGGCCTGGTCGTCGCCAGCCGCACCGATCTGGCCGAACACAAGAAGCGCTTCGCCCATGACCACGCTTTCGTGAGCGATCTCCTCAGCGCAGTCGAGGCGCTCCGCCCAACCGCCCTGATCGGCGCATCTGGGATGCCCCAGACCTTCACCGAGCCGGTCGTCAAAGCGATGGCGCAGATGAACGCCCAGCCGATCATCTTCGCCCTGTCCAACCCGACCTCGAAATCCGAATGCACGGCGGAGCAGGCTTATACCTGGACGAACGGCCGCGCCATCTTCGCCAGCGGCAGCCCCTTCCCGCCCGTCACCCTCAACGGTCGCGTCATCGTGCCGGGGCAGGCCAACAACTCCTATATCTTCCCCGGCGTCGGCCTGGGCATCCTCGCCAGCGAAGCCCGCCACGTCACCGACGCCATGTTCCTGGCGGCCGCGAAGGCGCTGGTCGCCCAGGTGACGGATGCCGATTGGTCGCAGGGCTGCATCTTCCCGCCGCTGACGCAGATCCGTCAGGTCTCGGCGGCCATCGCGACATCTGTGGCCGAGGTCGCCTATGCCAGCGGGCTGGCCGATTTCCCACGCCCGGCGGATTTACGCGCCCACGTCATCGCCCAGATGTACGATCCTCGCTATTGAGTTCACGCTGCGCGGGGCGCATGGCTGACCATGCGCCCCACGGATATTCCCTGAAAACCGACGCTCGCTGCCCACAAACACGTCTTCGTAGGGACGCCATTCTTGGCGTCCGCCGCATCCCTACCCAGCACATTCGCCCTCGTAGGGGCATGATGCATCATGCCCAACCCACCCCCTAAACAGGACCCGCCGTCAGGCCGCCCTGCCTTTCCCTAATCCCCAATCCCTAACCCCTGATCCCTGCCTCTGAACCCCTGGAGGGGGTGGTCTTCCTCATAGCCGGGGGATTACATCCCTCGGCGTCGCCCCGCCGCCTCGTCCCCTATTTTCATCCCTTCGTGTCGCTGTTCCCTTATCATGGACATCTGCTCTGCCTATCCGCCCCCTCGCCCCGCCCGGAGGCGCAGATCGCGCAGGCACGTCGGCGGGGGATGCTCGCCCCCCAACGGATCGCCGGGGCGGTGGAAATCCGAGCCGCCCGTGACCACCAGGTTGAACCGGGCCGCCATCCCGCGCAGGTTGGCGCGGACGGCCGCCCCGTGACCGGGATGATGCGCCTCGATCCCGTCCAGGCCAACTGGAACAAGGCGTTCAATGAGCGCGGCGTAGTCCGGCGCGAGTCCGGGATGCGCCAGCGCCGCCGCGCCCCCCGCCTGATGAATCAGGGCGATGGCTTCTTCTGGTAGAAAGATCGGATGGGAGATATGAGCCGGGCGGCCATCGCCGAGGTAGCGGTCGAAGGCTTCGCTAACCGTAGCGACGTGCCCGGCCTGGCGCAGGGCGCGGGCGATATGCGGCCGCCCGACCGTGCCGGAACCCGCCAACAACTGCACCCGCTCCCATTCCACCGGAGCGCCCAGTTCGCTCAGGCGGGCGACGATGCGCCGGGCACGCGCGATACGCTCGGCCTGACGGCGCTGGAGCCTATCTTGCAGCGCGGGATGTTCCGGTTGGATGTAATAACCGAGGATGTGAATTTCGCGGTTGTGATCCGTGGCGGTGAGTTCGATGGCCGGGATGATGACCGGGAAGCCCTGCGCGGCAGTGACGGCTTCGGCGATCCCAGCAGTCGTATCATGATCGGTGAGGGCGATGGCGTTGAGATGGCGCTGCCGCGCAGATTCCACCAACTCCGCCGGTCGCAAGTGACCGTCAGAGGCGCTGCTATGGAGATGCAGATCGATCCGCGTCACAGTTCACGGCGAACGCGGCTCGACTGCGAAGCGCACCGCCGTGCGTTCCTGCCCGTCGATGTTGACCTCGGTGAAAAACGGCGTGAACACGATGTCGATTTCATCCCGGCTCAGATACCCCCGGGCAATCGCCAGCGCCTTGACCGCCTGGTTGACGGCTCCGGCCCCAATCGCCTGGACTTCCGCGTAGCGGTACTCGCGGATCACCCCGGCGATGGCTCCGGCCACGGCTGTGGAGCGCGACTTGGCCGACACCTTGATGACGTCAGGACGAGACTCAGGACGAGACAGGTTCTCTTCTTCTTCGAAGCTCATTGATAACCTCGCCTTTGAGCGGGTCTTCACCTTAATGCAAAGGTGAGCAGCTTTCCGCTACGGTGTGCTGCCCGTCGGACAAAGGTCTGTGGGCGGTGGTTGTAAGGTGCGCCTTCTTGCCTCGCAATCAGATTCAGTTTACCGCAAAAAAATAGACTCGTCTACTACTCGGCGTTTCCCTATTCAAACTGTGCTATCATACGCCGGGCGAACAAACCATAGACGCGAGGGGGAGAAAGTCGAGGCGCGGATGTTGGATTGGCTCATCGTGGGCGGGGGTATTCAAGGAACCTATCTGTCGCTGTATCTGACGCGACGGCGGCGCGTTCCGATGGAGCGGCTGCGCGTCCTTGATCCCTATGCCGAGCCGCTGACGCTCTGGAACCGCTTCACCGCCAACAGCGGCATGGAGTATCTGCGCTCCTCGCACGCGCACAATCTCCACTTCGACCCCTTCTCCCTGGTGACGTTCGCCCGGACAGCCGACGGCCTGCCGCTGGCCCGTTTCATCGAACCCTACGGGCGTCCTTCGCTGGAACTCTTCCGGGCGCACTCCACCCGCTTGATCGACCGCTACCATCTGGCCGATCTGCGCGTCCAGGGCCGCGCCCAGCGTCTCCGCCGGATCGAAGGCGGCTGGCGCGTTGAAACCGACCACGGCGGCATCGAAGCCCGCCGCGTCATCCTCGCCATCGGCATGACCGAGCAGCCCTTCTGGCCCGGCTGGGCGCTCGACCTGCGCGGCGCGGGCGGCGCGGTGGATCACCTCTTTGACCCGGCCTTTGAGCGGGAAGCGCTGCCCCCCTGGGAGCAGGCCGTCGTGGTCGGCGGTGGGATCAGCGCAGCCCAGGCGGCCATGGCGCTGGCGATGCGCCAGCCAGGAACGGTCACGCTGCTCATGCGCCACGCCCCACGGGTGCATTCTTTCGACGCCGAACCCGGCTGGATCACCCCGGCCTATCTCGACGGCTTTCATGCCCAGCGCGATTATGGACAGCGCCGCGCCATGATCCGCGCCGCCCGTCACCGGGGATCGCTGCCGCCCGATGTCGCCGACGATCTGCGAAAGGCCGAGGCCAACCGCCTCCTCGTCCGTCGCCAGGATGAAGTCCTGTCCGCGCGGGTTCAGGGGACATCCAGCCTGCTGGAACTGGCGAGCGGGGCGTCACTGGCGGTGGATCGCGTCATCCTGGCGACCGGCTTCTCCGGCGACCGTCCCGGCGGCGGTTGGCTGGATGCCGCCATCGCTGAGTACGGGCTGCCCTGCGCCGAGGATGGCTTTCCCATCGTGGATCGCTCGCTGTGCTGGGCCGAGGGCTTATATGTCTGCGGGCCGCTGGCCGAACTGGAAATCGGCCCGGTGGCGCGGAACTTCGCCGGAGTCAAATTGGCCGCCGAACGCATTGGAGCTTCATGATGCGCCTGTTCAAAGGATTGGTGGTCTTCGGAGTGGTTGGTCTGAGCGCGGTCGGCATTCGCGTGCTGCAACGTCGCAATGCCGTTGCGCTCATCGACCCGCAGTCGCTCGTCACCCTGCCAGACGGCGAGACGGAAAGCCGCGTCGTCCACCTGGAGGGAGCCGTCAACTTCCGCGAGGTCGGCGGCTATCCCACCATGGGTGGCGGCCGGACACGGCGCGGCATGGTCTACCGCGCCGGATCGCTGGCGCGGCTGACCGAGGCCGATCTGGAACGCCTCCACAACCTGAACCTGAAGCTGGTCTGCGATCTGCGCGGGAACGATGAAGTCAACGACGAACCCGACCGCCTGCCGCAGAATCCCGCCCCGCAGCGCGTCCATCTGCCCCTCGTAGCCGAGGATGACCGCCTGGAGCGGCTCTGGATGCTCTTCTTCGACCGCCGCAAGCTGCCCGACTTCATGCGCGAGATGTACAGCCGCATCATCCTCGAACAGAACGCCCGGCTCTACGGCAGCATCCTGGAGCGCCTCTCCCACCCGGAGAATCTCCCCGCGCTGATCCACTGCACGGCGGGCAAGGATCGCACCGGCATCGCCATCGCCCTGCTGCTGAGCGTCCTCGGCGTGCCGGAAGAAACCATCCTGGCCGATTACTCGCTCAGCAACCAGCACTACGACACCTTCTTCCGCTACGGCTCACGGGCCATGCGCGCCGTCGAGCGGTTCGGCCTGTCCGCCGATGATCTCCAGCCCTTCCTGCTGGCGAATCCCGCCACCCTCAAAGGAGCGCTGGACGACATCCGCGCGAAGTACGGCTCGCTGGAAGCCTACCTGACCCAGGCCGCCGGGCTGGATGCCACCGTCCTCTCGCGGCTGCGCTCCCTCCTCCTCGAAGACCCGCCCAGGTGACGCTCATCGACTCGTTTCAGGCCGTACTTCTTGAGCCAGCGGCTGAGATTGACCTCGGAAGTTCCGTTACGCGGCGCGATGAACCTCTGGCTGGCTTCATGCGCGAGCAGCGCCTCTCCCCCGATCCGTCATCTCTCTCCTGTCTTCCCTGATCCCTAATCCCCAACCCCTAATCCCTGCTCCGCGCCCGCAGGTCGAGCAGCCCGCCTCCATCCAGCATCTCGCCCGTGAAGCCGTAGACGGTCTGCGCCGCCCCGACGCTGCCAAAGCCGCTCCCGAAGTCGGCATAATGAGTCATCCACAGCAGGCTGCCGCTGTGGTCTACCACCTCGCGCACCGAGCCGAGGCCATCCTGCGCCAGCCACTCCCAGTTGCCGCTCGCATCCTTCTGGGCATGGATGCCCCGGATGGCATGGACATAGCGATCCACGCTGGCTCCCTGGCTGGCGCTCAGCACCACGGCCAGCCCCGGCTGGAGGTCGAGCAGATAACGACCTATCAGCTTCTATCCACACTTCACGAACGACAAGAGGCCGAAAATGAAAGCGCCTGCGTTACACAGGCACTTCCAAGTGAGTTAGGCTGCTCTCTCTTACCCTACTTCATGCTATTGCAAAGTTATGAACTAAAGACTTGAGGTCACATTTAGCCCTGTAAATCAACAGCAGCGGAAATGCTATCAACAGACGGGATGTCTTTCGCTTTGGCAAGTTCACCCATAGCGCCATGTTGAGCGCTGTATTCTAAATCCTCAAGTACAATGGTGAGCGGTCTATTGCCAATTGAGTACGATGCTTCTCGGAGTACGCCAAAAGTAGTACACAAAAACCGTAAACTTTCTCTATCATCTGCCTCAATTGCATTTATTAGTCTCAACCGCAGCGCGGTTAAGAGATTTAGAAGTATCATTAGAGACCTTTGCTATTGTAGAGCTAAATCAGATATATCACCTATCATAGCTCGGGTGTATTCGGATTTCGGGGCAGGATTGGTTATTTCGGGGCGACACACGGGTCGCCCCCTATGCACCGTCGGCGGTCTGGTAGGAAGACGATCCACGTATCGTTCCGACTTCTGAGGCACAAATTGAAGTTGCCTCATTTCCGAATGCACCCTTATGGCTCTCGGAAATTGAAAAATGATTGGAGTTGTGGCGAAATAGCAGGTGTACCAAGATTTGCTCTGTCTGCTAGATGCCAATTATACCAATAAGTGTGGTCGTTATACCAAACTGAAACATGTCCCGGAGGGAAAGTTAATTGCATGCCTGAGTTCGGCTCTATATAAGGGTTTCCAGTCCATATATTGACTGACAATTGATTCCCATCGGGTTGAACTATGTAGTTATTACTCCGAAGGCGACTGATACGGTATTTGATTGTTGTACCTCCCGGATTGTAGTCGTAAAAAGACAATCCGGTTTGATAATCACCATCTTTGTGCAAACTAACACTTTTTGCTGTCCCAGTACTGGCTTGACGATATATTAAATCCTTATCATCAGTCGGTGTTGGCGTTGGCGTTGGTGTTGAAGTTGGCGTGCAAGTGGGTGTCGGCGCGGTGGACGGCCCCGGTGTTCCTTGGGGGCCAACGAACGGTTCTGGACGATTGTTGTCATCAGGTTCCGGTGTGTATCCAGGGTCATTGAGGCTCCACCACCATCTCCGTAGTTTCCTGATAATACTGTCATCCAATGCATCCTCAATGGCTTCTTCTGCGCCAGGCGGAAGAACGACAATGCCACCGCATTTCGGAGGACGGTTAGGGGGTGCAGTTTGTACACAATCGATGGTTTGTTGAAGCATTGCGTTGGTAGCATCCAGGGATGCACCCTGTTGTTGCAGAAGCTGAGCCAATTCGTCGGCAATGTGGCTAAATCCTTCAATCAGCCCCGTAGCTATTTCATTGAGTTCCTCCTGCAACAGATATACACCTGCAACAACTACGAAACCGATACCGACCGCTGCCAAAAATTGCTGGCATCCTGGTATTAGCGCGCATGCTGTTAGCGCGGCCGTACCAATGTTTTCAATTACTGCAATGCTGCCAACATCCTGCAAGCCGGACGGATCGGTTCGGTTTACCGGATTTCCGCGCACGTAGGCATATCGATTGGGCGTTTCCAACGGATCGAGGCTGGCGAAGACGCCCAGCCCAGGGGCATAGCGCCGCGCCCGCAGGTCGAGCAGCCCGCCCCCATCCAGCATCTCGCCCGTGAAGCCGTAGACGGTCTGCGCCGTCCCGACGCTGCCATAGCCGCTCCCGAAGTCGGCATAGTGGCTCATCCACAGCAGGCTGCCGCTGTTGTCCACCACCGCGCGCACCGAGCCGAGGCCATCCTGCGCCAGCCACGCCCAGTTGCCGCCCGCATCCTTCTGGGCATGGATGCCCCGGATGGCATGGACATAGCGCTCCACGCTGGCTCCCTGGCTGGCGCTCAGCACCACGGCCAGCCCCGGCTGGAGATCGAGCAGGTAGCGGGTGACGGTCGCGCCGAGGGTCTGGCTGACGCGGCGGCCATCGCCGTCGTAGGCATGGCTCGCGCCGCCCATCGCCAGCAGGCGGTTGGCGCGATCCCAGCTATAGGCGTTCGTCCCGTCGTGGGTCAGGTTGCCGTTGTCGTCGTAGGCATACCCCGCGCTGCTGATCGGGTTGCCGGCGTTGGCCTCCCCGCCTTTCCCCAATCCCTAATCCCCACCCCCTTCTCAAGAGTAGGTCTTTCACGACAAATCGATCCAAAGGGATCAATCACGCATCATTGAGCAGTTCCCAGGAACCCCTGGAGGGGGTGGTCTTCCTCTAGCCCGGCCATTTCATGGCCGGGTGACGACTGTCAACTCACCCCCGCCCTGATAATCCCCCACACCCTCCGTATGATCTCTGCGTCCTCTGCGTCTCTGCGGTTCACTTCTTCTTTTTCTTTGCGCCCTTTGCGTCTGTGCGAAGCCTCCCCGTCAGGGGATTGCGGTTAAATCTTCTTCCCTCCGATTATATGGCGCAAAAGTAGACAAAATGTCACCCTAACCCGCCCATTTTGTGCTATTGTAGAGTTACGCGGGGACACTTCGTAGGGGCATGATGGATCATGCCCAGCCCACCCGCATCGCACCTTAACAACCGGACTGTGGACATCGCGCAGTGCCTTCTGTCCCTTCAGTGGACATGGTTTTTCGGCAGCCAGATCACTTGAGTGTCTGGCGGCGCTTTTGCAACTTTTCGCGGGATTTGCATTTGCGGTTTTTGCAGCATTTGCAGCATTTCTGGCAAATCGCTGCTTACATGCAAGGCCTTTGGCACACAATTGCCGTTCTGCCGCTGCTGCCATTGCCGCCATTTGTGCCAATTCGTCCGTCCGACACGGACGACATGAGCGACAAATCGAGCTACAGATTCTCAAGATTCTCGCATTCTCATTCTTATCATTCTTATCGAATTTCTCATCGCCGCCCCACACAGCATTCTGTATGCCTAAGAGCTATAAGCGACCAACTAATAGCTTCTTTCTTTCTCTATAAACTATAAACTATAAACTATCAACTATCAACTATAAACTACAGCTTCCCCCCCGCCAGGATCGAATCCACCAGCGGAATCAGGTCCAGGCCCTTCCCCTCGGCCAGCAGTCCATCCACCTCACCCGCTTCGACCGACGGCTTGAGCGTCTCCAGGATCGGCTCCACCAGCTTGCGCGTCCCCTCGAAGGCCGCCGGATGGTTCAGGATCAGCCCCAGCCAGCGCAGCGCCGTCCGCGGGTCCGTCTGGAAGGCCGCCAGCCCGGTCAGCCCCTCCAACAGCGTCGGCACGACCTCGATCTCCCGCGCCTGCTGCATCCCCTGGAGGTAGAACTCGACCGCCTGCTCCGCGTGATTCTGCGCGCGGGCCACGTTCCCCAGGTTCACCAGCGTCGAGCCGATGCCCCGCTTGTTCCCGATGGCGCGGGCCAGCGCCAGGCTCTCTTCATAGAAATGGGTCGCCCGTGGATAATCCGCCTGGAACTCGGCGATCACCCCCAGGTTATCCAACGCCAACGCCACCCCGCGCCGCTCACCGATGGTGCGGAAAATCGCCAGCGATTCCTCGAAGCGGCGGTTGGCCGAGTCGTAGTCGCGCAGTTCCCCCGCCGCGCTCCCCAGGTTGAGCAGCGCCGCGGCCGCTTTCCGGCGCTCGCCGCTCTCCTGGCACAGCGCCAGCGTTTCCTCGAAGTAGCGGGTCGCGTCCGCATAATTCCCCTGGGCGAAAGCCGCCATGCCCAGGTTGTTGATCGCGCTGGCGATCCGGCGGTGGTCGTCGATCTGACGGCTGAGCGCCAGCCCCTCGTCGCAGTACTGGATCGCCCCGGCGTAGTCCCCCTGATGGAAGCGCACCAGCCCCAGCCGGTCGAGCGCCTGGGCCGTGCCCGCTGCATCCGACAGCCCGCGAGAGAGGTTCAGCCCCTCTTCGCAGAGCTGCCACGCGCGGGGATAATCGCCCAGGTAGATCACCAGATCGCCGAGTTCCAGCAGCGCGGCGGCGATGCCCTCCGGCTGCCCCAGTGAGCGCCGCAGCGCCAGCGCCTCATCCAGATACGCCGCGGCCGTTTCGTACTCGCCCTGGTACTTGAGCGTCTCGCCGAGCTTCTGGAGCATCTCCGCCCGCAGCGGGGTATCCTGCGGATCGGCGCTGGCGTCCAGCAGTTCCAGCATCCGCCGGAAGGAGGTAACAGCTTCCCCAAACGCGCTCACATCCAGCGCGTGAGCGCCGGAGCGCTGCAAATACGCCCGCTCCTTGACCGCATCGCCCGCGCTGCGC
This sequence comes from Anaerolineae bacterium, assembly GCA_016788965.1. Classification (GTDB taxonomy): domain Bacteria; phylum Chloroflexota; class Anaerolineae; order Aggregatilineales; family Phototrophicaceae; genus CFX2. Next base: position 18,919 of record JAEUQZ010000001.1, read on the forward strand.
CAGTGCTGGGCGATCACATAGGCCTGCTCCGGGCTGTCGGGATAAGCCGCTTCGATGGCTTCAGCCACCCGGCGGTGCAGTCCCGGACGCTGGTCGGCGGGGATCGTCTCGACGGCCGTCGTGCGGAGCTTATCATGGGAGAAGCGCCACTGCCCGCCCTGGACTTCCAGCACGGCGCAGTTCGCGCAGATAATCAGCCATTCGTCCAGGTTCTCGCTCCCCTTGAGCTGTTCCAGCACGTCCAGGTCGAGTTCGCGCCCGGCCAGCGCCGCCAGCCGCAGCAGTTCCAGCCCTTCCGGCGGAACCCGCGACAGCCGCCGTTCGACTACAGCCTGGATGCCCCCCGCCGTGACGAACTTCGGCAGCGAAATCCGCCCCACCCGGTCGAGCCGCCCGGCTTCTTCCGCCAGCACGCGGACGACCTCGACGATGAAGAACACATTGCCTTCGGACTCGCGCTGGAGAAACTCCTGAATCTGGTTCTGGCGGCCAGCCTCGCCCAGCATCGAGACGCTCAGCGTGGTGATGCTTTCGTGCGAGAGCCGTTCCAGCTTGAGGTGGTTCATGCCCGGCAGCTTCTGCGGCAAATCCGGGGCTTCATCGTCGCGGTAGCTGGCAACGATCACCAGCGCCAGATCGGGCGTCAGGCCGATCAGCGGCTTGAGGACATCCAGGCTTTCGCGCGTCCACTGGAGGTCTTCCAGCACCAGCAGGATCGGCCGCGGCTGCCGCTGGAACAGGCTGGCAATCGTCCCAACGAGACGCTGCTGGTGGGCCACGCCTTCAATATCGGCCACGGGCGGGATGGCGCGGTTCTGAAGCTCATCCATCTCCGGCACGATATCCTTGAGGATGCCCGCGTCCAGGTCGGAAAGCTCGGTTCCCAACGCCAGCCGCCGGACCGGTTCGCGCCAGAGTTGGTAGGCCAGCCCTCCATCGGCCACCGCCTGCCCGCGCAGCACCATGAATCCGCTGACCAGCGCCTGGATGCGGAGTTCTTCCAGCAGGCGGGTTTTGCCGATGCCGCTCTCCCCGCCGATCAGCCAGGCGCTGCCCTGCCGCTGCTCAGCCTGTTCCAGTGCGCCGGTAAGCTGGTGCAGTTCCCGCTCGCGCCCGACGAAGCGGGCCGCCCGCAGGTAGCTTTCGCGGATCGCCTGATTCTCGGTGGAAATGGGGAAGCGCGTCGCCTTGAGCAGATGGTCGATGACTGTCTCGGCGCTCTGGTAGCGTTCGACGGTATTCTTGGCGAGCAGGTTGCCCACGATGCTCGCCAGCGTGATCCCAGCCGCGGCCCAGCCACCTGCTGGCGTGGGCGGATCCGCGATGAACGGCGGAGTCACGTCGAGAGGCCGCGTCACGAAGGCTTCAGGTTCGAGGCGGATCGTACTCGTGCCGACCTCAAGAGTTGGTGGCTCATCTTCCAATGGCGCAGCCAGATCGCTGATGTTTTCCAGTTCGGTCAGGTCAGGTTCCCGCGTCAGTGTATCGCTGAACAGCCGCCCGATGGTGGTCGTATCGAAGGGATGATGCCCCGTGAGCATCTCGTAGGCCATCACGCCGATGGCATACAGGTCGGCCGGTTCGCGGGCCGGTTCACCCAGCAGCACTTCCGGCGCGATATAGGCCGGTGTCCCCACCAGCACGTTATCGCCCACGCTGACGGTATCCTCAGCAATCGACAGGCCGAAGTCCAGCACCTTGACATAGCCCTCGACGACCAGCACGTTGCCGGGCTTGAGGTCGCGGTGAATGATGCCCCTCCGGTGCAGGTAGGCGATGGCCTGGAGAAGCTGCACCAGCAGGTTGATCCGGGTTTCCAGACTGGCTCCAGCGGCCGCATCCAGAATGGAACGCGCGTTGGAGAGAAAATCCATCGTGTAGAAAGGCTGGTTGCTGTCGAAACCGTAATCCAGCACACTGATGATGTTGGGGTGGCGCAGCGAGGCCAGGGTATGGAATTCCTGCGCCAGCGCCAGCCGCAGCCCTTCCGAGTCATCGGCGCGCGCCGGGGCGAGGACCTGCTCGTTGCTGACCTGCACCTGCTTGAGGGCTACCTGATCGCGCGTGAGACCGTCCAGCGCCCGAAAGACCTGACCCATCCCGCCTTCGCCCAGTTTCTCCACCAGCGCATAGCGGCCGTCTACGATCCGACCGAAGACCGATTCCATCGCGGTTGCCCTTCACCCAGAACTGCACTTCACTTCCGCTACCATGTTAGCGCGAATGAAGGCTTAGCGACAATCTGGCCGAGAGTCCAGTTCGCTTAGAGACCGCCATCCTCAGCAGTTTCAAGGGCGATGCAGGCGGCCAGAAAAGTCCCCTCTCCACGTAGTGGGGAGGGGATTTAGGGGTGGGGATGGCTTTCAAATGGCTTCTTACAGCGTAAAGGTGAACGTCGCCCCCTCGTCAGGCTGGCTGTGCGCCTCTATTGTCCCCCCGTGACGGTTGACGATCCGCCGCACCGTCGCCAGCCCGATGCCTGTGCCCTCGAAGTCGCTGGCGCTGTGCAGACGTTGGAAAGCGCCGAACAACTTCTGCGCGTAGGCTGGATCGAAACCCACCCCATCATCGATGACGCTGTAATACCGCCGCCCCTCGCGCTCTTCGCAGCAGAAAGCAATGTGAGCGCCGGTTTTCTTGCTGGTGAACTTCCAGGCATTGCCGAGCAGGTTGTTGAGCAGAATCCGCAGCAGCCCCGCGTCGCCATGCGCCATGACATTCGGCTGAATCTCCCATTCCACCTGCCTTTCAGGATTCGTGCCCTGGAGTTCGGCGGCAATCTCTTCGGCCATCGCGCTCAGATCGACCTGCTCCAAATGAATCTCGCGGCGCGTCACGCGCGAAAGCTGCAAGAGATCGTCGATCAGCCGGCTCATGCGCTGCGTCCCGGAGCGCACCCGGTGGAGATAGTCCTGCCCGGTAGCATCGACCTGCGAACCGTAGTCTTCCAAGAAGGCTTGGCTGAAGCCGTCGATAGCCCGCAGCGGCGCCCGCAGGTCATGCGAGACGGAATAGGCAAACGCTTCCAGTTCGGCATTGGCGGCCTGAAGCTGTTGGGTGCGCTGGCTCACCCGCTGTTCAAGTTCGGCGTTCAACCGTTCCAATTCCTCTTCTTCCCGTTTGCGTTCGCTGATGTCGCGCGTGATCCCGACCAGACCGATCACCTTACCGCTCTCGTCATGCAGCGGAATCTTTGAAGACTGAATCCAGTGTTCATGTCCCCTACCGTCCTGTATTCGGCGTTCTGCGTCGAGCAAGGGGGTTTCCGAGTGAATCACCAGCATGTCATCGTCGAAGATTTGCTGACCATAGGGTTCATCGAAGACCTCCAACGAGGTCTTGCCAACGATTTCGTCCGGGGATATACGCACCCCAAACAAGCGGGCGCTGGCCGAGCTGCTCATGGTGTAACGCCCTTCAGCATCTTTCGAGAAGATGTAGTCAGGCACATGTTCGATGATCGTCTGGAGCAGATTACGCTCGACGGATAATGCTTTTTCTGCCCGCTGGCGTTCCTGGATTTCCCGCTCCAGTTCGATGTTGGCGGCCTCAACCTGGGATAACCGTGCCCTCAATTCGGCTTGCCTGTCCTTTTCCAGCGCATCTCGATGGCGGATGTAGAGAAGCAGCGATCCGCAGAAAGCTCCCATGACCCAGAACTGGGGACTGTCGAAAACCAACATAGGATTGAGAAACGGGACCACGAAGTGACAGACCATCGCAAAAAGACAAAGCAGTACCGTCTCCCACCATGTGAGTAAGATGCCGCTCAACATCAGGGGTATGATTATCGAATACAGATAGCTGTAGCTGCTGCCTGGAAGCAGCACCGTCAAAAATAAGCCAAACGTAGTGACAGCCACCACCACCCGTGGAATCAGCACGTACCAGCCGGGGCGTCCACTAACTGTGTAGCCTATGGCAACTAACAGCATATAGGGGATTTGCCAGGGTTCCAGGTATCCTGCCAGGATAATGGCGGTGCAGATCAAAATGAATATCAACATGATTGATGTCAGCAGCCGCACCTTACGCCGATCCTCGACATTCTGGATGGATCGATGCGGCTCGGTCAGCCGCTGCCAGAGGTGGACTGCCCAGGTACATGCCGGTCGGCAGAAGTCCAGAACGTGTATGAGTCGTTTCATGGGTAAATCACTTCCAGGTCGTGTCTGACTATCGCTCAAAATGTGAAGGTAAACACCGCGCCCTGATCGGGTTGACTGTGGGCCTCAATCGTCCCGCCGTGCCGCATGATGATCCGCCGCGCGGTCGCCAACCCGATGCCCGTGCCCTCAAAATCATGCGGGCTGTGCAGGCGTTGAAAGGCGGTGAAGAGTTTCTGTGCATAAGCCGGGTCGAAGCCAACCCCATCGTCAGCGATGCTGTAGCGCCGCTGACCATCCTGCTCTTCGCAGTGGAAGGCGATACGTGCGTAAGGCTTCTTGCCGGTGAACTTCCAGGCATTGCTCAGCAGGTTGTTGAGCAGAATCCGCAGCAAGCCAGCATCGCCTTCGGCCATTATGCCCGGCTGAATATCCCAACGCACCTGCCGTTCGGGATTCGCGCCCTGGAGTTCGGCGGCGATCTCCTGGGCTATCGCGCTCAGATCGACCGGTTCGACGTGAATCTCGCGCCGGGTCACGCGCGAAAGCTGGAGCAGGTCATCGATCAGCCGTCCCATCCGCTGGGTTGCCATGCGCTGGCGGTGGAGATACTCCTGCCCGGTCGCATCCAGTTGGATTCCGTAGTCGTCTAAGAGAATCTGGCTGAAGCCGTTGATGGCCCGGAGCGGCGCCCGCAGATCATGGGAGACCGAATGTGCGAAGGCTTCCAGTTCGGCGTTCATGGCTTCAAGCTGCTGCGTGCGCTCGATCACCCGCTCTTCGAGTTCCTCGTTCAGCCGCCGGATTTCCTCCTCGGCATTCTTTTGAGCAGTCATGTCGCTGACAACGCCCAGCACGCCGATGATCTCATCCTGGCTGTTGACCAGCGGTACTTTGGTGACGAAACGATAGACATGCTGTCCTTCAAGAACCAGGTCTTCTTCATAGTGAAGAATCGGCGATTGACCACTCAGGACGAGATGATCTTCCTCGGCATATCGCCGCATATCGAGCGTACTCGGAACCAGATCGGAGTCGTGCTTGCCGATCACGTCGTCGGGCGAAGCCATTCCCAGAAGCTCGGCAAACATGCGGTTGCAGCCTTGAAAGATCGACTGCTGATCTTTCCAGAAGACATATTCGGGAATCGAGTCCAGCACCAGCCGCAGCATTGAGCGCGAACGAGCAACCTCTTCTTCCGCGCGTTTGCGCTCGGTGACATCGCGCGAGATTCCCACCAGACCGGTGACCTGCCCCTGTTCGTCCTGTAGGGGAATCTTCGAGGTCCAGACCCACTGCGGATTGCCCTCGGCGTCGCGGGTCAGCCGCTCGACATTGATCATCGGAACTCCCGAACGGATCACCTGCATGTCGTCTTCATAGAACTGCCGTCCAAAAGGTTCCGGGAATGCCTCTAACGAAGTCTTGCCGATGAAGACAGTCGGCGGCGCATCCCGCCCGAAGGTGCTGCCGTGGGCCGAGTTGCTCATGGTGAAGCGGCCCTCGGCATCTTTCGAGAAGATGTAGTCGGGCACATTCTCGATGATCGTCTGGAGTAGATTGCGCTCTGCCGCCAGCTTCTGCTCGGTTTGCTTGCGCTCCTCGATTTCCTTCTCCAACTCCGCGACATACACCGGCATACTCTCGAACATCTGCTCCAGCAGCGCGTGTTCGACGACCATCTTCTCTTCGATAGCTTTGCGTTCCTGGATTTCCCGTTCCAGGTCGGCATTGGCCGCCTCCAACTGAGTCTGGCGGGCGCGCAGTTCCCCCTGCCGATCCCCTTCGACTGCATCCCGGTGGCGGATATAGATCATCAGCAGCGCGGCAAAAGCAGCCATAAGCAAGAACTGAGAGCCGTCAAATACCGTCATTGGATAAACGGTGTGGACGATGAAGTAAGCCACCAAAGCATACAAACAGAATAGCAGCGTGGTGCGCTGACTGAGTAAGATCGCGCTCAGGATCAGCGGCATAATCATAGCAAACAGGAATCCAGCATTCTGGTCAGATAGCGCGATCACCAGAATACCAACTGCTGCCAGACCGGTGATGAACCAGGCCACCTGGCGGTGATAGCGCGTTCGACTGACGACATAGGCCGGGAATGTCAGCGCGAACAATTCGATTGACGGAGAACGCATGATACCTGTCCCCAGAACCACCAGCCCATCCAGGATCAACACCAGGATCAACGCGGACAGCAGCCGCGCCCGGCGGCGCTCCTCGTGGCTCAGAATAGAGGGATGCGGTTCGGTCAAACGCTGCCAGAGGCGGATAACCCCCGCCGCCGCCGACTGCACCGAGGAAGTGAGTTGCTGCATCGTATCATCGCTTTCCAGTCGCGGAAATAATGATCGTTATCTGGATTTTAACGCAGTTATGGAGAGGCTGACTCTTGAGCTTCAGTGCTGGAGCGCGAAACAGCGCCCCACCGTATCCGCGCGGAAGGTCTCGACCGCGCCCGTATCGGCCAGCGTGACATAGACGGTCCGCCCATCCACGCCGCCGAAGGTGAGGTTGGTGCAGTTCTTCCCGCCGAGCGCGATCTCCCGCCGGAGCCTGCCATCCAATCCCAGCACGGCGATAGTTCCCTTGCCGAAGCGGGTGACGTACAGGCTGCCGTCCATCCCGCAGCGCATCCCGTCCAGCAAATGATCGGGGAATTCGATCAGCAGCCGCTTGTGCTGGATCGAGCCGTCCGCCGCCAGATCATACGCCCAGATGCGCCGCTGGATGCTCTCATTGACCAGCAGTGTGCGCTCATCCGGCGTGATCTCGATGCCGTTGGTCGTGCCCATGCCATCTTCCAGGAGTACCGTCCGCCCATCCGCTTCGATGCGCCAGAGCTGGCCGGTCTGTTCCGCCCAGTTGGGATCGCTGGCGAAGAGCATCCCATCCGAGCGGATCGCCAGATCGTTGGGTTGGTTCATGCGCGGCTCGTGGGCGTGGACGCGAATCTCGCACGTCTTCAGATCGACGGCCAGAACATGGTGTCCGGTGTAATCGGCGACGTAGAGGGTCTGCTTCGGCGCAGCCCGCATCCCGCAGCCCACGCAGCCCGGTGGCAGAGTCACGAATAACTCGTGCTGTCCATCAGGCGCGACCCGCCCGATAGTTCCCTTACGAGCGTAATCGACCGCATAGAACCAGCCGTCGGCGTCCACCGTCGCCCCTTCGATGCCTTCGGTGAAGGTCTGCGGCGGGGTCAACAGGCGCGACGTGAAGAGGTCAGAGTCGGTCATGACGAAGATGAACGCATCTGCTGTACGAGTTTCTGAACCGCTGCCTCGACCTCTGTACTATCTCCATATTCCGACCCACCGTCCAGTTTCAGATACTGGCGGTAGTCTTCTATGGCGCGATCCAGTCTGTTTGCACCTTGAAGTAGCCTGGCGCGTTGAAAATACGCGCGGGCAAATTGAGGATCGAGTTGTATTGTACGGCTGAAATCGGTGAATGCTTCTTTGGGTTGCCCCAATTCCTTATGGGACATTCCCCGGTTGTAGTGTGCCAGCGCATATTGAGGATTCATGCGAATCGCCTGGTTGTATGACTCAATCGCGGCCGCATAATCGCCATGTGCAAACGTGCGATTGCCAGCTTCCAGATAGCTTTCCGCGTTGATCTCCGCACGAGTCGGTTGGGGTCGGTTGGCAATTTCAGCTATCTTCCGACCGACGGTTGCCTGGTCGCCAGCCGGAGTTGGCGTAATCTTGGCATAGACAGGGGTTTTCAGAAAACGTGAACGTAGCCGCTCCATTGCTTCTTCGAAGTATTCGTGATGAAGAGTCAATGCGTTGTATGTCGATAGGCGCTTCAGCGGGCCGACGAGATACTTCTCTGCACCTTCAAATCGGAAATCTTCGACAAGGATCGGAACGATATTGCGCTCCAGGCTGATGGCCCGTTCGATCTCACGCCGAAACCAATCTTGCGGATCCACGAATCGCTCAACAGCACCTTGTGTGAGAATCACGACAAAGTGTGCTCGTGCCGCAATCTGATTCAGGATAATCCGCTCAAAATCACCACTGTCGATGCTTTCCACATCCATAAAGACATTGTATCCGCTGCGTCGCAGATCCTCGAAAATTGCTCGTGCAATAAACTTACTGGTATTGCGACGGTAGCTGATAAATACGCTTAATTGCGGGACAGTCGTGGCATCGGCAGGGATGCGAGTTACGCTGGTTGAGGCGGTGATGCGGTTGCCTGATGATTTGGTGGGCAGATCAATGACCGGAGCCGACCGCAGTCTGCTAACGAAAATCCCCGCCAGGATGAATCCGACTATTCCTGATGCAGCCGACATGATCGGATCGGCTCTGAAGAGAACGAAGTAACCCAAGATGTATCCAAATACAGCCAGCCCCAGCCGCGTGAGGATAATCCGAATGATCTTCCGAGGAGTCAGCGGGCTGATTCGAAGAAAATCCCAGAGCAAGAGGATGAATAAGAAAGCCCCGATACCGAAGGGAATGAACGGGCTTATCGCCATACGCCGCGCCCTCGTAGCAGAAAAGTTGATACAGACTTGAGCCTCGATTATCCGGCGGGAGATTAGGACTGTCAAACCATCCGCCCTCGCTCAGCCCACCGCCCGCATCCACCCGCACACGATCACCTCGCCGGACGTATCCGGCAGGGGGACGCCGTCGGTCTGCGGCAGCCCGTTGAAGCCGCGCAGATAACCGAACGTCCCGTCGATCTGCCCACGCGCCGCTTCCGAAAGTTCGGCGTCGCCGATGGCGATGGCATGGATGTGGATCGGCGACCCGGCGTAGAGTTCACCGGCATCGCGCAGCCAGGCCGCGAAGCCCGCCGTCCGCAGCGCCGCGATCATATCGGGAATCTCCGCCCGCAGGATGTTACCGCTGGCCGGATCACGCACCGACAGATCGACCGCCCCGCCACCATCATGTGTGCCAAAGCTGGCCGAGACACCACCGGGGTTATAACTGCCCTGCATCACCCCGCGCCGGAAGTCCAGGATGCCGCCGCGCTCGCGGTAAAGCGCCTGCGCCTGATCGAGCATCGCCAGCGTGCGGAGGTTCAGCACGCCGTAGCCAATGCTCACCCGCTCATACACCTCTGGCGGCTGGAGGCAGCCTTCCGGTTCATCCGCTGCGGCGCTCGGCTGCGCCACGGGTTCCAGCGGCGTCAGCCAGACGCTTCCCGCGCGGGGATCGCCCTCGGCCAGCCAGCCCTCCAGCCCGGCATAACCCACCGGCCACCACACCAGCCCCTCGGCGCAGGTCGCGTCACCGAGGGTGCGGAAAATGTCGCGGTCAGGAATCTGCCGCAGGACGGTTGCCTGACGGCTCGGTTCTGCTCGCAGGTTATGCGTCTCGCCGGAGGTGATCTGCGCCCAGACCTGAGCGGTCAATCCTGAAGGGGAGGTTCCCGCTTCTGGACAGGCGATCTCCTGAGCGGCAGCCCGCCCACCCCAACCGAGCGCCAGCGCCGAGGCGATCCAGACGGCATAGAGAATCCTCATGTGCCCTGTTCGTCGCGCTCGTAGAACCAGCACAGCAGTTCCAGCAGCAGCGTATCCACCAGCAGATAGGCGAAGGCGATCAGCAGCGGCGGCAGGATCAGCCCGATCAGGCCGAAGGCGCGGCTGAACAGGATCGAGAACGCGCCGATGATGACGGCGTAGATCGTGAACATGCATCCGCGATAAACTTTCATAGTCCCCTTCCTGCCACTCTGATTCAATGCTGCTGAAAATACGCGCATCCGGGGGAAGAGGTTGCATCGGGGACGCGCGGCCTGCGAATATTGTACGCAAAACCGCCGCGGACGACACCCGACGGCTCACCGCCTGTTATAATCTGCCGCCATGCGAAACCGACTGCTGCTCATCATCACCCTGCTCGCTCTGCTGGTTGGAGCCGTCACGCTGGCGCTCGACCTGCGCGGGCGCGGCCCGCTCTGGAACGCGCTCTGGTCGATCACCGGCGAGGAAGCCCCCATCGCCCAACTGCGCGGAGCCGTCGAGTGGCTGGGCAATCTGACCCGCCCCCAGCCGCGTCTGGCCGCCGATGTGCCCGTCGATCATGCTGACGTCACGCCTTACGGGATCAACACCTTCTTGCAGCAGGAGGTCGAAGTCGCCAAGCGCGAGCGCATCCTCCAGATGATCGCCGACGCCGGCTTCGGCATGATCCGCCAGCAGTTCCCCTGGGAAGACATCGAAATCCACGGGCGCGGTGATTTCACCGACCGCCGCAACGACCTGAACGGCGACGGCCAACCCGACACCATCTCGGCCTGGGACAAGTACGACAACATCGTCGAACTGGCCGACCGCTACGGCATCCTCATCCAGGCCCGGCTGGATAACCCGCCCGCCTGGACGCACGCCGACCCGGCCATTGGCTCCTTCGCCCCGCCGGACGACGTGCAGGATTACGTAAACTACGCCGTGGCCGTGGCCGAACGCTACCGAGGCCGCATCCACTACTACCAAATCTGGAACGAACCCAACATCTACCCCGAATGGGGCGAGCAGGCCGTCGATCCCCAAGCTTATACCGATCTGCTCTGCCGGACTTACCGCGCCCTCAAAGCCGTCGATCCCAGCATCGTCGTCATCAGCGCCCCGCTCTCGCCGACCGTCTCGCTGGACTCGCGCAACCTCAATGACTTCATCTTCCTCCAGCGCATGTATGACGCCGGGGCGGGCGCGTGCTTCGACGTGATGGCTGTGCAGGGTTACGGCTTCTACAGCGGCCCGACCGACCGCCGGATGCGGACGCTGACGCTCAACTTCGCCCGCCACCTCTATGTCCGCGATCTGATGGTCGCCAACGGCGACGCCGCCAAATCCATCTGGATCAGCGAGGCCGCCTGGAACGCCCAACCGGAAGACCCCTCCGTCGTCACCAGTCAGTACGGCAGCTTCGGCATTGTGACGGAGGAAGAGGCCGCCCGCTACATGCCCCTCGGCTACCAGCGGGCGCTGGAAGAATGGCCCTGGATCGGCAACATCGCCTACTGGTTCTTCAAGCGGGCAGCCGACTACGAGCGCAGCCAGGCATTCTACTACTTCCGCATGGTCGAGCCGGATTTCACCCCACTGCCCATCTACGACTCGATGAAGCACTACATCACCACCCAGCCGCCCGCGCTCTATCCCGGCGTGCATCAGGCCGAAGACTGGGCCGTTCGGCTGCCATCGAGTGCCGTCCGTGTCGCTGCCGAGGGCGCCGAGTTCGGCCTCGCCGTCGAGACGACCTCCCTGCGCTTCGATTACGTCGGCACAGGCTTCAGTCTGCGCCTGCGTGAACCCGGCGCTGCCGGCTGGGAGACGCGCCTCTACGCCGAGAACCCCACCGCCACCCGGATAAGCACCGAAATCCTCAACCTGCCCGCCGGGACGCGCGTCGATTCGATCACCGTCTTCGACCGCACCGCCCAGAATCGCTTTCCGTGGATGGCGGCCGTGGCCGTCGCCCTGGGCTTGACCGCCTTCGTACTGATCGACGCGCTGCGGCGGCGGACGCGATGATCCGGCGCGATCCGGTCAGCCGCGCCTCGGCGCTGGTGCTGCTGAGCGGCCTTCTGGTGCTGCTGCTGACCGCCGGGCTGCGCTTCCACCGCCTGGATGACCAGTCCTTCTGGAACGACGAAGGCAGCAGTTACGTCCAATCCCTGCGTTCCCTGCCGGAGATCGCCGCCAACGCCGCCCGCGACATCCACCCGCCCGGCTATTACGCCCTGCTGGCCGGCTGGCGGCTGCTGGCCGGGGAAACCGAGTTCGCCCTGCGGTCGCTGTCGGTCTTCGCCAGCCTGCTGACCGCCGCCTGCGTCTTCGCCATCGGACGGCGGCTCTTCAACCTGACTGCCGGCATCCTGGCGGCGCTGATCGTGGCGCTGAACAGCTTCAGCCTGTACTACGCCCAGGAAGCCCGCATGTACGCGCCGCTGGCAGCCTGGAGCGCCCTGGCGCTGTGGCTGATCCTGAACACGACCCGCCGGAGCGCCGCCTGGATCGTCGCGCTGGGATTGGTGAACGCCGCCGGGCTGTACACCCATTACGCCTATCCGTTCGTCATGCTGGTACAGGCTATCCTCATCCTGCTGGAGACTGTCCGCGCCGGACGCATCCGCTGGCGGACTCTGCTGGCCTTCGCGCTGGCGAGCGGGCTGGCGCTGATTCTGTTCGCGCCCTGGCTGCCGACCGCCCTGCGTCAGGTGACTCAGTGGCCCAGCACCGGCCAGCCCATCCCACCGCTGGAAGCCATCGGCATCATCGCCGAGTGGTTCACCTTCGGCATCACCTACCCGGCCATCCCCAACGCCGTGCCCTATCTGCCGCTGGCGCTGCTGCTCCTCTCCGGCGGCTGGATCGGCTGGATCGGGCTGCGCGGGCGTGGGATGCTGCCCCGACTGGCCGCGCCGTTGATCTGGGCGCTGCTGCCTGTGACGCTCTTCCTGCTGCTGGGCTTGTTCCGCCCCGCCAACCTCAAGTTCCTGCTGCCCTCGCAGTTGGGCTTCGCGCTGTGGATCGGCGCCGGCATCGGCGGCTGGTGGGCGCTGGCGCGGCGCGGTCTGCGCGTCGAGCGCGTGACCGTCGCCTTCACCCTGCTTCAGACCGTCTGGCTGCTGGCCTATCTGCTGAACGGCCTGGCTCCGCTCTACGACGATCCCCGCTTCCGCCGCGCCGATTACCGGGCGATGGCCGCCCTGCTGACCGCCCAGGCTGGCCCGGAGGACGCCATCATCCTGAATGCCCCCAACCAGGAAGAAGTCTTCCGCTACTACTACCGCGCCAGCACGCCCATCTATCCCCTGCCCGCTGGCTTAGGCGGTGATGATGCCGCCACGACCGCGACCGTCCGCGAGATCATCGCCCGCTCGCGGCAGATTTATGTCCTCTACTGGGGCGAAGCCGAGCGCGATCCCAACCGAGTGGTCGAAACCACCCTCGACCGCGAGTCCTTCGAGGCCGGGCAGGATGTCTGGTACGGCGATGTGCGCCTCGCCCGCTATGCCGCCCCGGAAACGCTGGACGAATCCCGCCCGGCCTATGCCCGCTTCGGCGCGTCCATCTGGCTGGAACGCTACGCCCTCAACCGCCGAACCTACACCCCCGGCGAGGTCATCCAGGCGCGGCTTGAATGGCGAACCGATGCGCCCCTGACCGTGCGCTACAAGGTCTTCGTCCAGCTTCTCACCCCGGATGGTATCCTGGTCGCCCAGCGCGATGCCGAGCCGGTCGGCAATCTGCTGCCGACCACCGCCTGGACGCCCGGCGAGACGGTCATCGACCCCCATGGGCTGGCCCTCCCGACCGATCTGCCCGCCGGCCGCTATGCCCTCATCCTCGGCCTGTACAACATCGACGATCCCGCCGACCGCCTGATCGTCTTCGGGCGCAGCTTCTATCCACTGGGAATCGTTACAGTCGAACTTAAAGACCCATGAGCATTGATTGACGCCCTTCCAGCCCCGCCCGTACAATCCGCCGATATAATCCAGGCACAGTTTCCCAGGCGGAGGTACTATCCTATGCGAGTCATCATCACAGGCGGCACGGGGCTGATCGGCAGGACGCTCGCCAACAGTCTGGCGAAGGATCATCACGAGGTCATCGTCCTCAGCCGCAACACCAACAAGACCAGCGGACTGGATGGCGGCGTCAAGGTCGTCGGTTGGGATGCCAGCACTGCCCAGGGCTGGGGTGAGCTGGCCGACGGCGCTGGAGCCATCGTCAATCTGGCGGGTGAGAGCATCGCCGGCGAGGGCTTCCCACCCAAACCCTGGACAACCGAGCGCAAGCGCCGCATCCGCGACAGCCGCATCCACGCCGGCAAAGCCGTTCTTGAAGCGATCACCGCTGCGAAGAACAAGCCCGGCGTGCTGATCCAATCCTCCGCCGTCGGCTATTACGGTATGCAGGGCGACAAAGACCTCACCGAAGAATCGCCCATCGGCGGGGATTTCCAGGCGCAGGTCTGCAAGGACTGGGAAGCCGTCACCCAGCCGGTCGAGACGATGGGCGTGCGCCGCGTGGTCATCCGCACCGGCATCGTCATGACCACCAAAGGCGGCGTGCTGCCGCTCATGGCGCTGCCCTTCAAACTGTTTGCCGGCGGGCCGATTGGCTCCGGCAAACAACTGATTTCCTGGGTTCACCTCGACGATGAAATCGCCGCCATCCGCTTCCTGATGGAAAACACCAGCGCCAGCGGAGCCTATAACCTCAGCGCCCCCAACCCGCAAAGCAACGCCGCCCTGGGCCGCGCTATCGCCCGCGCCTTGGGGCGTCCGTACTGGCTGCCCGCCCCGGCCTTCGCCTTCAAGCTGGCTTTCGGCGAGCTGTCCACGCTGCTGCTCGACGGGCAGCGTGTCCTGCCCAAACGTCTGCTGGCGGCCGGCTTCACCTTCCAGCACCCTGAAATAGAAGCCGCCCTGCGTGATGTCTTCACCAACGGCAAATGACCCAAATCTCGTCCAGGCTTTTCATGCTTGGCGCAGATTTGGAAGCGACGCCAATCTTCGCGTCTTAGGGTAGGGACGGGCTTCTGCCCGTCCGCCTGAAACATTGACCTGCCCCCATTTCGACTGACCCCCAACCCAAAGGGGTGCTTTTCATTCTTGGGGCAAAATCAGATAGCCTGATGGTCTTTCATGAAACGAATCGGGTATCGGCCTGTCTTTTGTCCCTTCAGTGGACATGGTTTTTCGGCAGCCGGACACTTCAGTGTCTGGCGGCGCAAAACGGGAGCCTGCCCCTGACTTGAATTACACCCCACCCCAAACCAGGACTGGAAAAGTCTTGCAAATCGGGTTAATCTTTAAGGCGACTTAACAATAGTGTCCCCATTTTTTAATGCTGTCCGGTCTGTGCGGTTAAAGTACAGACGGCACAGTGCAGTGGTCTCTGGATTTTTCCATAGGAGGACTTTGAGAACATGAATCGGAAGCATACGGTTTTGTTGATTGTTCTGGTGGCGATGCTGCTGGCGATGGTTCCTGTCGCCGCCCAATCCGCTACCGAAATCAAGATGTGGATCGCCTTTACCGATAACCGCCTGGATTGGGCCAAGCAGAAGGCCGAGGTCTTCAACGCCGCCTTCCCGCAGTACAACGTGGTCGTCGAAGGCTACTCGAACTACGAAGAACTGTTCAACGCCACCAACCTGGCCGCCGAACAGAACGCCCTCCCTGCTATCGTCCAGTACTTCGAGGTCGCCTCCCAGAACGCCATCGACAGCGGCTACTTCAAGCCGATTGCCCAGGCGCTCGGCGACCGCACCGAAGTGAACGGCATCCCCGCCGCCTTCGATGACTTCATCGGCCCGGTGGCCGCCTACTACACCATCAACGGCCAGTTCAACTCGATGCCCTGGAACGCCTCCTCCTCGATCATGTTCTCCAACATGAACATCCTCAAGGCCGCCGGCGTGGATACCCCGCCCGCCACCTGGGCCGAGGTCGAGGCCGCCTGCGCGATGGTCATGGCAATGGATGGCGCGCCGGAATTCTGCTTCACCTGGCCGAACCACGGCTGGTTCTTCGAGCAGTGGCTCGCCCAGCAGGGCGCGACCTATGCCAACAATGACAACGGCCGCGCTGAACGCGCCACCGAAGTCGCCTTCAACAATGAAGCTGCTGTTGCCCTCATGACCTGGATGAAGGACATGAAGGACAAGGGCTATCTGTATTACAGCGGCGCCCGCAACGGTGACTCCTGGGCCACGGTCGATCAGGCCTTCCAGGGCCAGCAGGTCGCGATGGCCGTTTACAGCAGCTCCGATACCGCCATCTACACCAACACCGGCAAGGAAAACGGCTACGAAGTCGCCGCTTCCTTCATGCCCTATAACCAGGACGCGGCCGGCGGCTGGACCGGCAACCTGATCGGTGGCGCCAGCCTGTGGCTGGTCGATGGCCTCTCGACGGAAGTCGAAGACGGCGCGCTGACCTGGCTGTTCTGGATGAACAACACCGAGAACGCTGCCGAATGGCATCAGGTCACTGGCTACCTGCCCGTCCGCCTCAGCGCGGTCGAACTGCTCAACACCGACGGCTGGTACGATGCGATTGCCCCGATTGCCAGCCAGGTCTGGATGAATGACCCAGCCGTGCAGGGCAGCCAGGGCAAGGTCTGGTTCGTCGAGAATCCGAACTTCGCCGTCGCCGCTGACCAGCTCGCCAAGAGCCAGCAGACCGTCGCCACCTCCGGCGCGCTCATGGGCGACTTCCCGGCCATCCGTAACATCGTCACCCAGGCGATTGACACCATCCTGCTGACCCCGGATTCAGACCCGGCGGCAGTGCTGGCGGCAGCGTCGGCTGAAGCCAATATCAAGCTCGGCGAATACAACACCCTCAACGCGGGCTAAGGCTCGCGGTCAATTGACCCTGCAACCACAAAGGGCGCGAACTGTTCGCGCCCTTTGTATTTGGCAAGCGGCTGGGTCAGGCGCCATAATCGTCCAGGGTTCTTCGCTCTCATGGGGGATGGGTCATGTCCATCACGATCCCACTGCTCATCGTGATCGCTGGCGCGGGCATCGGCGCGACGGTCATCTACCGGGTCTTCATCCGCTCCGGCTACGCCGGTTGGATCGGCGCGTTGGTCGGGGCGGGAGCCGGGGCGCTCGGCCCGCTCATCTTCATGCTGCCGCTCAACTTCTGCACCTTCGAGGCCGAGCGTAAAGCCATCGACTTCGCCTTTGGCATCGCCCTGGTGGCGCTGGGACTGCTGCTGGTGCTGCTGCCGCTGCAAGCCTTCATCCGCTGGCAGGCGGCCCGCTCCCGCCCAGAGTCCCAGGCTCCGGTCAACCAGCAGGGAGCCTTTCGCAGCCGCTTCCTGCCCTGGCTCTTCCTCACTCCCACCCTGGCGATCCTGCTGTTGTTCCTCTACTACCCCTCGCTGGATACACTCCGCCTCTCGACGCTGCTGGCGCGGTTAGGGGCGCGGCGGACGGCCTTCGTCTGCGTCGATAACTTCACCAGCCTGGTGAACGACCCCGGCTATGGCCGGACGGTGCTGATTACCTTCATCATCGGCATCGCCGTGGTCGCCATCGGCCTGATCCTCTCGCTGCTGATTGCGACGATGGCTTACCAGCCCGTCAGGGGCGCGCGCATCTACCGCACGCTCCTGGTCTGGCCCTATGCCATCTCGCCCGTCGTGGCCGGCATCATCTTCGTCCTGATGTTCAACCCCACCGGCGGCATCATCAACTACTTCCTGAAAGGCACGGTCGGGATCAGCATCCCCTGGCTGAACGACCCCAACCCCTCGCCATTCTCCAACGCGGCCGTCTGGGCGGTGATCCTGACCAGCGTGTGGAAGTCGATGGGCTTCAACATCCTCTTCTACATCGCCGGGCTGCAAAATGTCTCCAAAGAACTTCAGGAAGCCGCCGCCATTGATGGGGCCAACGCCCTGCAGCGTTACCGGTACGTGGTCATCCCCTCGCTGGGGCCGATCACCTTCTTCCTGGTCAT
>JAEUQZ010000200.1 GCA_016788965.1 Anaerolineae bacterium
GTTTGAGAGGAGATCAGCAGTTGGGCATCGATGAAGCGGACAAAAAAAGAGTCTTGCGCCAGCCCGTGCTGCCTGACCCACTGGTAGGTCGTTCGAAATGCCAGGGGGAGGAGGAGCAAATCTTCTGGGAAGTTGGTCAAGCCAACACGGGCAAGCTGCAAGACATCAGCCAGACTGGTCGGCGGCCAGGGAAGCCCTTGCGCCGAAAGCGTCCAGCCCAAATCAGCAAGCTTTCGCTGGTGTTCCCAGAAGCCTGCGCTTTCCGGGAACGCCCGCAGCACGTCCTCGTTGTCTTTCGTGAGCGCCACGCTGCGGTCGGGCAGGTGGGTGATCCACGCCGGTTCATACGCCTGCACCGGCCACTTGATCCCCAGCCGCTCGCCCACCAGGTGATGCGGCCCGTTGGGCTGGAAGCCCCCCGCGACCGTCGCGCCGGCGTCGAAGCGGTAGCCCCCGTGGGTGAACGTGCCCGCGCACCCACCGGGATATGTCTGCGCTTCCAGCACCGTAACCCGGTGGCCCTGCTTTGCAAGCAGGGCGGCGGTCGTCAAACCGCCAATGCCGGCTCCAATGATGACAATGTGTGGTTCGGTGCTGCTCACGATGACGACTGCTTTGATTAACGATTCACATTATGGGACAGTGTTGAAATGATGTCAAGCTATTGAAGAGGTTATGTCGAGGTCTTTAAGCCGATTCTCAGGATGATGCTCTGGCGTTCGGCGAGACGAAGCTGCTGCCATACTGCTGTCACGCTCCCAGACTACACTCTCTGTATCGCAATATGCTGAACCACGCGGCTCAGCGCCCAGGAGGATGAACAGTGACTACTCGATCTATCTCTCCAGGCGGAAACCGGCCACGCTGCTGGATCATCGTCGCGAGCAAATCCCACGTCATGATCGGTGTGGCTGGTGGCTTCGCTCAGGCCAATCATGGAAAGGCGGCCCCCTTGCGACGGATGTCGCCCGGCGACCGCGTGATCTACTACTCGCCTGCACTAGACTATGGTAAGCCAGAACCCTGTCAGGCGTTCACGGCTGTCGGCGAAGTGGTTGATGACGAGGTCTTTGCCGTTCGGATGAGTGATGATTTCGTGCCTTATCGCCGCCGTGTTCGCTTCTTTCCCTGTCAGGAAGCGCCCATCCGCCCACTCATCCCATCGCTGTCGTTCATCCACGACAAGACTCGCTGGGGCGCGGCCTTCCGCTTCGGGATGCTCGAAATCAGCCGGGACGACTATGATTTGATTGCTACGAGGATGCTGGGCTAGATGGGGGTGTAGGAGGAGGCTCAGCTTTCGGATCGAGGTTCACTGATGCAGACATCGAGAGAGGCAGACGAATGGTGAAGGTCGTTCCCTCGTCCGGTATGCTTTCTACCTGCACCACACCCTGATGCGCTTCGATGACCTTCTTGACGATAGGCAGCCCCAGACCCGTCCCACCGATGCCCGTTGGACGGGCTTTGTTGGCCTTGTAGAAGCGGTCGAAGATGTGCGGCAGGTCTTCGGGATCGATGCCGATCCCGGTGTCGGCGATTTGGAACACCGCCTGTTGGTCGCGCTGATCCACGCTGACGGTGATGCTGCCCCCGTTGGGCGTGTACTGGAGGGCATTGTCCACTAGATTACGGATGGCCTTGCCCATCATCACCTGATCGACCATCACCCAGATCGGACTGTTCGGCTGTTCGTAAGTGAGCTTTTGCTCTTTGGCCGTGGCCGTCGCTTCCAGGCTCACCAGCACATCCCGCACCAGCCCGCTCAGATTAGCCCGGACGAACTGGAACTCGGCCGTCTTGTCATCCAACCGCGTGAGGTCGAGGATATCGGCGGTTGCCCGCGTCAGGTAATCGATCTGGACATCCAGCGCATCCAGGTAGCGCAGTTCGCCGGGCTGCTCGGCCAGCTTACGGCGCAGCAGGTATAGCGTCGTCGTCATCACCGAAAGAGGAGTTTTCAGGTCATGCGACAGGCTGCTCAGGAAACCCTTCAATGTCTCCATCGTGCGCCGCTGGACGGTCAGTTCTGCCGCCTGAGTCGCCGCCTTGACTGTGCTGCTGATGTCCAGGATCGTCCCGCTCAGACCCGTCGGATTCCCATCTGGGCTGCGGAGGACTTGCGCGCTGAGTTCCACCGAGATCAGACGGCCTTCCTGGTGACGCAGTTTGATCGGAAAGCGGCGGATCGTCCGGTTGCTGGCGATCATCTCGGCGATCAGGCGTTGGTTTTCGACCGCGGTCTCAGCCGGCATGTAGCCGCTGATGAGTTGGCCGAGGCTCTGCTCGACCGTCCAACCCGTGATCTCCATCCAGGCTGGATTCAGGAATGTCCAGCGCCCTTCCCGGTCGCATTGGAAGATCACCTCGCTGGCATGTTCGACCAACTGCTGGTAGCGTTCCTTGTTGGCACGCAGCGCGTCGTACAGCCGCGTTCGCTCAATCGCGACGCTGATCTGATCGCTCAGCGTCAGCATCAGATCATAGTCCGCGCGGGTCAGGCTGCGCTGGTCGGTCTCGACATTGAACACGCCGACCACCTGGCCGCGCTCGAACAACGGCACGCAGATTTCCGACTTCAGCCCTCTGATGGGCGATACATAATCAGGATCGACAGCAATGTTCTTGACGAAAGCCGGCATCCCCGTGCGGGCGACGCGGCCCAGCACCCCTTTGCTGATCGGCATCCTTGTGATGACGTCGGTATATCCCTGGCTGTGCTGAAGCACCAGCGTGCTGCTCTCCAGCAGATACAGGCTGACCAGCGGATAACCGAAGATGCGCCCGGTCGAATCTACGACCAACCGGATCAGGTTCGGCAGGTCCATGGCCCGCGAGAGTGCCCCGCTGATCTGCCCCAGGAGCAGAAGCTGCTGGCGGCTGCGGTTGACCTCCTGAAGGGCTTCCTGCCGTTCTACCGCCGAGGCGATAACCCCGGCAGCCATCCGCACTGCTCCCACTTCCGCCGGTGTCCAGTCGCGCTCGGCTTCGCAGGCTTCACAGACCAATACCCCCCACAGCCGGTTCTGGATCAGAACAGGCACCGCAGCTATCGAGCAGATGCCCAATTCTTTCAAAAGGGTCTGTTCAGACGGCGGGAAGTTCCGCGTGTGCCCGCTGATGGCCTCGCCGCGCTGGTGAACTGCGCGCCACGAATCCAGCCCGCCGCTGTAAGCTGGGGTATTCTGGAAACGTGGATGGTCGATGTGCGGCGTGATGCCCGGTCTGGCCCATTCAAAGGCCATCGACCAGCGCGTCTGCTCAGGATCATCCGCCGTGATGACCAGCAGATAAGCGCGGCTTACCCCATTCAATTCCCCCAGGCCGCGCAGCAGGTCGATGACCGGCGGCATCCAGCCCTCTTCCTTCAGGAAGCGGACGGCCGCCTCGCCGATATGACCGAGCGTCTGGAGCAGACGGTTTTCAGGTTCCGACATTGTAGGTTCATCCGCGCCGAGAATATCCTGAACGTCCGCGATTATAACCAATCTTACAGCCTTTTGGCTTATACGCTTGAGTCTACCTGATTATCCTTGTCCCTCTCATCAGTTAACCTTCCTCTGTTAGAATGACAGCGTTCATCATC
This sequence comes from Anaerolineae bacterium, assembly GCA_016788965.1. Taxonomy (GTDB): domain Bacteria; phylum Chloroflexota; class Anaerolineae; order Aggregatilineales; family Phototrophicaceae; genus CFX2. The sequence continues at coordinate 3,587 of JAEUQZ010000200.1, forward strand.
AGATAAGGCAGTGCAGTCATGCAAACTCGAAACGACATCCGCAACATCGCCATCATCGCGCATGTTGACCACGGCAAGACCACGCTGGTCGATGGCATGTTGAAACAGGCCAAAGTCTTCCGCGAAAGCGCCCACGTCGCCGAACGCATCATGGACTCCAACGATCTGGAGCGTGAGCGCGGCATTACCATCCTCGCCAAGAACACTGCTGTGAACTGGGGCGGGGTCAAGATCAATATCGTCGATACCCCCGGCCACGCTGATTTCGGCGGCGAGGTCGAGCGTGTCCTCAATATGGTCGATGGGGCGCTGCTGCTGATCGATGCCGTCGAAGGGCCGATGCCGCAGACGCGCTTCGTGCTGCGGAAGGCGCTCGCGCTCGGTCTGCGCGTGATCGTCGTCATCAACAAGGTAGACCGCGCCTACGCCCGCCCGGACGAGGCGCTCAACGAAACCTTCGACTTGTTCATCGAACTGGGCGCGAACGATCACCAGGCCGAGTTCCCGGTCGTCTATGCCATCGGGTTGGTCGGCAAAGCTGGCTACGCACCCGGCGGGCTGCACAGCGACCTGACGCCGCTCTTCGAGACGATCATCAAGGAAATCCCGGCTCCCCAGGTCGATCTGGACGCGCCGCCCAAACTGCTGGTCACGACGCTGGAGTATGACAACTACAAGGGACAGATCGGCATCGGCCGCCTGATGACGGGGACGCTCAAGCGCGGGCAGCCCGTCGTGCGGATGACCGCGCGCGGCGAACGCATCAACGGGAACATCGCCTATCTGTTCACCTTCCGCAATCTCCAGAAAGAGGAAGCTGATGAAGTTCGCGCCGGGGATATCCTGTCCTTCGGCGGCTTCGATGACCTCAACATCAGCGACACGATTGCCGACCAGTCTGTTACCGAAGCGCTCCCGCCCATCAGCGTCGAGGAGCCGACCGTCCGCATGACCTTCGGCGTCAACACCGCGCCCTTCGCCGGAAAGGAAGGCAAGACCGGTTGGGGAACCTCCCGCCGTCTGCGCGAGCGCCTCTATAACGAAACCCGCAGCAACGTCGCCCTGCGCGTCCAGGATGGCGAGTCCGCCGATAAGTTCATTGTCAGCGGGCGCGGCGAACTTCATCTGGGCATCCTCATCGAGACCATGCGCCGCGAAGGCTATGAGTTCGAGGTCAGCAAGCCGGAAGTCATCTACCGGGAAGACCCGGAGACGGGCGAAGTCCTCGAACCCATCGAAGAAGTTCATGTCGAGGCTGCCGACAACATCGTCGGCACGATTGTGGAACTGCTGGGCCGCCGCCGGGGTCTGATGGTCGATATGCGGAGCGAGAGCGGTACGACTTACATGAAGTACCTTGTGCCGACGCGCGGGATGCTTGGCTTCCGCCCCCACTTCATGCGAGCCACCAGCGGCATGGGGCAGATCCACAGCCTGCACGCGGGATATGAACCCATCGCCGGGGAAATTCCGGGTCGGCAGTTTGGCAGTCTGGTCGCCGCCGAGCCGGGCGCGGCCACGGCTTACGCGATGGTCAGCCTCCAGCAGCGCGGTTCGTTCTTCATCGGCCCCGGCACGGATGTTTACGAGGGGATGGTCGTGGGCGAACACATCCGCCCCGGCGACCTCGACCTGAATGTCGCCAGGACCAAACACCTGACCAACCACCGCGCCAAGCCGACCGATACCACCGACGGCCTCAACACTCCGCGCGATATGAGCCTGGACGACTGGATCGAGTTCATGGCCGAGGATGAGCTGCTGGAAGTTACGCCGAACAGCCTGCGGCTGCGGAAGCGTATCCTCAACAGCGAAGAGCGCCTGAAGGATCGCAAGCGCCGCGAGAAAATCCTGGCCGGGGAATAACGGGGCAGGGGCGGCTGTGCTGGAGAAGCCCGATCTGGCCGATGAAATCCTCATCGCCTGCCTGAATGAAGGCTACGGCCTGGCTGCTGCGCGGATCGAGTTTCTGCCCCTCGGCAATGATTCCGACGCGGCTGCCTACTGCGTCACAGCCGAAGACAGCCGCCGCTGCTTCCTCAAGCTGCGGCGGGACGGCCTCTCTGAAGCAGCTTTGCAGGTCGCCTATCATCTGAGGGTGCAGGGGATGGGCTGGGTGGTTGCCCCGGTGCCGGCCCGAACCGGGACGCTGTGGACACCGCTCGGAACCGATGTGCTGATCCTATATCCCTACATCGATGGGCAGCCCGCATCGCGCATTGGCCTGAACGAGCGCCAGTGGGTCGAGTACGGCGCGGTCGTGCATCAGCTTCACGAAGCTGTTCTGCCCCCAGAAGTGGGCGCGGCCATCCCGCAAGAGACCTTCGGCTTGAACCCGCGTTGGAACCAGATTGTGCGCCAGCTTCACGCCGACATCCCAAGCCAGTCGTACACCGATCCCATCGAGCGCGAGCTGGCCGCCTTCTGGGAGGAACGCCATGCGTTCATCACCGAAGTGATCGACCGTGCCGAGTCGGTTGGCGAGCCGCTTCGCCGTGAACCGCCTGCGCTGGTGCTGTGCCACGCCGATATTCACAAGGCCAACCTGTTGGTGACGCCCGGCGGCGATCTGGCCGTCGTCGATTGGGATCAGCCAATCTTTGCGCCCAAAGAGCGTGACCTGATGTTCATCGTCGGCGGGTATGAAGTTGGGCCTCGTGAGGAGAATCTGTTCTTTCGGGGATATGGCCCGGCAGAGATCGACCTCCGGGCGTTGGCCTACTACCGCTACGAATGGGTCATTCAGGAGATGGGTGATAACGCCGAGCGGGTCTTCTTCCGCGATGACCTCGGCGAGCAGGATCGACAGGCCGCGCTCGACGGATTTCGGGCGTTGTTCAACTCCGGCGACATCATCGACGCGGCCTTTGAAGCGGATCAAGCTGCTGGGCTGGAGTGAACCTTCGTTCCCTCAGTTCCCCGTGATTGTCTGGTAGAGCAGGTCAGCGGCGAGGCGGTTGGCCGCGATGCTCGGATGCGAGTCGAAGCGGTTGACGATCATATCCATCGGGTTCTGGTCGGCCAGCACCGTACTCATGTCAGCGATCTCGACGCCCCGCGCCGTGAAGAAATCCCGCACGGGCTGGAGCGCGGGCTGCGACTCCTTCACCGCTGCGATTTGCGGCCAGAGCAGCACGACCAGCCGGGCATCATGATCGACCGTCCACTGGTAGAACTGCTGGAGATAAACCTCGTGCTGTGCCCAGAGCGCCGGATCGAGATGGGCGCGGATCAGGCGGTCGGTGAAGTTGGTGTTCCGCACGGGCGAGGTGAACTGCGCCAGGTTGTAGTAGATGTAGTTGGGCACGAAGTAGTTCAGCACGAACCAGCCCGTCGGGCTGTTCAGATCGAGGAAGCTGAAGACCGTGTTGGGGTCCTGCTCATCCGTGAGCAGATAGTCGATGTCGTTCAGGTAGTAGGACAGCACCACAATCTGGGGCAGGCGTGGGGCCAGGTTCTTGTAGTAGGCATCCAGCCAGGCGGTATGGTCGATGCTGTCCCAGCCGGATTGAGCCACCAGATTGACATCGTAGCCGGGGCCAAGCTGCTTTTCGAGAAGCTGCGGGAAGGTGTCGTCGATGTTGTGGATCCCATGCCCGGCGGTGAATGAATCTCCCATAACGGCGATGCGCGTCAGGTTGGGATCGTCCGGCATCGGTTCGTAATCGCGGTAGCCGAGCGAGTTCAGGTTCTTCTTGTAGAAGTTCTGATACCACCAGTAATTCATGGCCGTGAAGCCGTAGCCATCGGTGGTGATGTAGAAGCGCCGCAGGTAGCCTTCCGCCGCCCAGAAGATGATGACGATGGTCGTCAGCATAATCAGCAGGCCGGCCAGCTTGCTCTGCCCAATGCGGCTCCCCATCGCCCGCGCGGTCTCGCGGTTCAGATCATAGCCGATCAGCCCGAAGAAGCCCCAGGTGATGGCGCACAGGTAAGCGAATTCCTCCGGCTTGAGGTCGCGGCCATAGGTCGGCTGCTCTTTGTAGACCCACCAGCCGAGCGCCAGGCAGAAATAGACTAGCAGCAGGAACCAGAACAGGATCGGGCGAGCACGCAGCCAACCCAACACGGCTGCCAATGGATCTGGGCGGATGCGGGTGAAGACGGTCAGGAGGGTCAGCCCGACCACCAGGATGATCGCAGGCAGAATCCAGGCGGTCGGCGCGAGGACAGTCTGCGACGCGCCGTCCGAACCAGCCGCGGTCGTGGTCAGGGTAGGGGCAGCCTGAATACCGAAGATCACCACACCCAACGCCAGCAGGAACCAGATCAGTCTGGGAAAGGAAAATTGCATGGGCGTTACTCGGTGTCCCTGGCGCAGCGGAAGCCGATGAACCAGTCGCGGGTATCCGGCGGTGTTTTGAAGCGTGTGGTCATGCCGGCTCCGAAATCGATGTAGTTGTGGACGCCGCCGCGATACGCCCGCATCTCGGTGGTGTTGGTCAGGTCTTCGCGGCCGTCGGCAGGGTCATAGGGGTAGCGTTCGTACAGGCTGCTGACCCATTCCCAGACGTTGCCAGCCATGTCCAACGCGCCCACCCAGGATGCTCCGGCGGGTTTGCTGCCCACGTCGGCGGTGCTGTTGCCGGAGTTCTGGTCGAAGACCAGATTATCGACGATGAGTTCGTTCCCCCAGGGGTACATCAGACCGTTGGGGCCGCGTCCAGCATATTCCCACTCGGCTTCGGTGGGCAGCCGGGCCCCGCGCTTGGCGCAGTGATCGCGGGCCTCGAACCAGGTCAGGTTTTCGCGGGGGCGCTGCTCGCCGGGGAAGTTGCCCGGCTGGCCGTACTGGGCGTTGGTGACTTCGGTGCGGTCGATCCAGAAGGGTTTGCTGAAGCAGATCTGGGCGGTGGGGCGTTCATCACGGCGGCCGTCGGCATTGCCCATCGTAAAGCAGCCCGCCGGAACCAGCACCATCTCCACGCCGTCGATGGTTTCGCTGACGGGCGTCCAATCCGCGTTACGGGCGATGGGGGTTGGGGTAGGGAGGAGCGGTGTGGGGGTGGGGCCAACTGGAGCGCAGGCCGTCACGATCAACAGGACAGCCGAGCAAACCGGAAAGATAAGCTTCGGAAGGGCAGGTGTTGCGCGAACCATTGCGTTTGTGCCTATCTGAACAATCAACAACCGCGCTGCTATAATACCCCACGTTAAAGCGAAACGATACGGATGACTCCGCACTATGACGAAACGACCAATGGGGCGGACAGGCAGAAGCCTGTCCCAACAGATCGCCTGTTTGATTGGACTGTTCCTATTGATTCCTGCATGGGCGGCGCAGGGACAGGATGCCGCTCGCCCCGCCGGCGTCCCTGATCCGGCAGGATATCAGTGGACGGTGGTGGCTGAGGACTTCGACAGCCCGCTCGATCTGGTGAACGCCGGGGATGGGAGCGGGCGGCTGTTCGTGGTGGAGCAGGGCGGGCTGGTCTGGATTCTCTACCCGGATGGAGAGGTCAGCTTCGATCCGTTCTTCGATATTTCCAGCCTGATCCCGCCATCGGTTTTCTCTGGGGCGTATACCGAACAAGGG
>JAEUQZ010000201.1 GCA_016788965.1 Anaerolineae bacterium
GGGGGTGGGCAGCACGTCAGCAGCGGCGTGTTGCCGAGGATCAGGGATAGGATCGTTGTACTCATCCAAATTCCTCCGACGACTGCCACGAGTGTGCATCCTACTCCCCAGAAACGAATGCGGCGCTTCTCGCGTTCATGAGTCTGGCGAACCAGGGGCAGCACTCGCCCCTCGCCATCACACAGGGCACAGGATTCCAGATTGAACTGCTGGTTCAGACCGTGATCGGACTCGTCCCATGACCAGGAACGTTTGCCCCGGCTGCCACCGCACGCCGGGCATGTAACCCATTCGCGCTGCTGACGCTGCCATACTTCATAGGCGGAGCGGGAAACATTCCCCTCCCCTTCGCAGACCGGACAGACTTCCACATGTTTCTCGCCGCTACCAGCGTAATCATACTTATGTCGCGGCTTGAACGGATAGAACTGCTCGATGCTCCCTGCTCCATCACAGACAGGGCATCTGATCTGTTCGGTCGGTTCCAGCGCAGTCGTCGTCATAGGAAGTCTGTCACAGTCGCCGAATCAGGCGGGAACCGGTGCGACGTGAATGTTTGCGCCCAGGGCGGACATGGTTTCGGCAAAACCGGGAAACGAGTCTCCCGCGCAGCGCGCATCCAGCACAGTTGTCTCTCCAAGGGCAGCCATCCCGGCCACCGAGAGACTCATCGCTATGCGGTGGTCGTCGTGTCCATCCACGGTCGCGCCATGCAACTGCTGAGTGCCGTCGATCACAAAACCATCGGGCGTCTCCGCGATGTTCGCGCCCATCTTCGCCAGTTCCTTCACCATGACGGCAATGCGATCCGTTTCTTTGACGCGGAGTTCCTGTGCGTCACGCACGACGGTGCGGCCTTCGGCGGCCAGCGCCGCGACCATCAGAATTGGGAATTCATCGATCATCTCAACGACGACGGATCCGCCGACCTCGGTTCCCTTCAAGGCGCTGTGCCGAACACGGATCGTGCCGACGGGTTCGCCTGCCTCCAGACCGGTTTCCTGAACCTGGAGGTTCGCGCCCATGGTGGTGAGGACATCCAGGATGCCTGTACGGGTGGCGTTGAGGTTGACCCCGGTGAGGCTGATGTCGCTTCCCGGAACGATCAATCCAGCAACCAGGAGAAATGCTGCCGAAGAAATGTCCCCTGGAACCGTCAGGTCAACTGCCTTCAGATCAGCCGTAGGAGTCAGAATGATTTCACGGCCATCCGACTGAATGGATACGCCCATCGCGCTCAACATCCGTTCGGTGTGGTCGCGGGCTGGGCCGGGCTGAACGACCGTGGTTTGCCCCTGGGCAAAGAGTCCGGCCAGCAGTACCGCGCTTTTCACCTGGGCGCTGGCAACGGGCATTTCGTAGCGAATGCCGCGCAGGGCAGCGGGTTTCACCGTGAGCGGGGCACGGTCATTGACGCCGCTGATTTCCGCGCCCATGTCGCGAAGCGGCGCAATGATGCGCTTCATCGGACGGCGGCGAAGTTGCTCGCTGCCATCCAGGACACTCTCGAACGGCTGGCCGCACATGATCCCGGCCAGGAGGCGAATGCCCGTTCCCGCATTGACCAGATTCAGGACTCCCTGGGGCGGATGCAGTTGTCCGCCGTGGATGGTCAGTTCGGAGCGGCTGTGTCGTTCTACCGCCACACCGAGCGCCTGAATGCTGGCAAGCGAGGCTTCGGTATCTCCGGCGGCTAACCAGCCGCGCACATGGGTTACACCTTTCGCCAATGCGCCGAACATGACAGCACGGTGGGAAATGGATTTGTCGCCCGGAACGGTCGTTGTGCCGCTCAGAGGATGTCCCGGCACAACCTGAAAACAATCACTTGCTGCCATTGCGATGTCCATTCTCATGATGTTGAATCCAGTTCAAACGAGCCTCACGGGTCGGGCGGAGGAAATCCGCCAGCTTTTGATCGTCACGCGAAATCAGCATGGCTTCGAGCATTGCCAGTTGCACCCGGAACAAAGCCAGGAGCGTCGCCACAGCCTGAGTGTTGGTGCTGAGGATATCGCCCATCATCTGGACATCCTGGCCGGCCAACCGGGACATATCGCGAAAGCCGCCCGCCGCCAATTCCCAGACGGTCGCGTCGGCCTTGCCTTCCTGAGCCACGGTTGCGACCAGCGCCGAACTCAGAATGTAAGGCAGATGGCTGATGGCCGCCACTAAGTGATCGTGCCGATCCGCTTCCATCTCAAAGGGACCGGCCCCAAATGCTTCGACCAGATTGAGGGCGCGGATGCGTGTGGCCGGGGTCGTTCGACGGGTTGGGCACAGGACAAACGGCCGACCTCTGAAAAGCTTGCCATCGCTGGCCTCGACGCCACTGTGTTCCTTACCCGTCATGGGATGCCCACCAATGGCATGAATACCGACGGGCAGACGCCCCATCGCCTCGCAGATGTCCTGCTTGGTGCTGCCGATGTCGATGAGGAGGGTATTGGAACGCAGATACGAGCCAATGCGCCGCTCAATCATGGACTGAATAGCGCGAACGGGCGCGGCCAGGATGACCGTCTCAGCTTCCGAGACACCGGCTCGAAGGTCATCGGTAGCATGATCGACGATCTTGTGATCGAGCGCATACTGGCGCGCTTCCAGACTGAGTTCGACAGCAGTAATCGTATCGGCATGATCCCGCAGCGCCAGAGCGAGCGAGCCACCCATCAAGCCTAAACCGACCACCACCAGATGCCGGGTATGAAAACCACTTGCTTTCATATGGATATCCGTTTCACGTTCAAGTACAGCTTCTCTCTCATACGTCCTGCTCGGTGTTAAGGACAATCTTGTTGTCGGGATACAAGTCGGGCCGGAGGGCCAACGCCCCACGCATGTACACATGTTTGATGTCATCCAGCTTCCGATCCGTGTTCCAGTGAATGAGAACCCGGATGCACATCGGGATTCCATCGGGGACATCCATCTCCTGCGCGCCCATCAAAGCTGTGCGATGCCAACCGAGATCACGGGCAGCCTTCGCCGGAAAGGTCGCGTTGAGGTCAGGTGTCGTCGTAAAGAACACGCTGGCAACATCATCCTCTTCGATCTCGTTGGTCTCAATCAGCGCCCGCATCAGCCGAGAGGTCGCGTCAAGAATTTCACTGGCGGTGTTGTGTTCAACGGTCGTTGCTCCCCGCACACCGCGCATTCGGATCACCATAGCCACCCGCATCCTTTCTATCCCCAGCCGCGCAATAAAAAAGGCGCGGAGCGTATGCTCTGCGCCTGTTCATTCCACAACTCTATGGGTTCAGTTCACTCGTTCCGACCCAGGACGCATCGCTCCCACTGTCTCTATGTGGCTCGTAAAGTATCGATACGAGTAGTGGAACGACTGGCCGAAGATCAGCATGGTCTATGAACGGTTATCCCCACGAATGGGCAGAGCATAACACGGGATTTTATGGGTTGTCAACGTGGCGGCGCGGCTCCTTTCACGAGTCCAGTGCGCGGCGAATGTCGCCTGCGAGAGCGACCGCGTGGTCGATTCCCTCGGCGGCGGCACGGATCAAGGCGCTGGCGACGATGAATCCATCGACCAAGCCCTTGAGCATCCGGGCATGATCGGGCGTGCTGATGCCAAAGCCAAGCACCAGCGGCACAGTCGTGCGGGCACGCAAGCGGGCGATGTAGTCGCGCAGATCAGGTGGCAGTTCAGTTCGGACGCCCGTGACGCCGGTGAGCGCAACCACGTAGATGAACCCAGTCGCCTGTTCCGCCACACGGTCAATGCGGACGGCGTTGCTGGTTGGCGCAAGAAAGAAGATCAGCGCCAGGCCTTCGCGGCGGCAGAGGGTCAGGAACTGGTCGGCTTCTTCCGGCGGCAGGTCGGGGATAATCAAACCATCAACGCCCGCAGCTCGCGCATCCTGAACAAAACGTTCCGCGCCGTAGGCCAACATGGGATTGACATAGCCCATCATGAGCATCGGCTGCTGAACGCCCCGCTCTCGCAAGGTACGAACCGCCTCCAGGCATTTGCGAACCGTCACGCCGTTTTCCAGCGCCTTCTGGGTAGCAGCCTGAATGATCGGGCCATCGGCCAGCGGATCGCTGAAGGGAATGCCGATCTCGAATCCATCCACGTCCAACCGGGACATGGCGTACAGGGCTTCCAACGACGAGTCGTAGTCTGGGTAGCCGATGGGGAAATAAGGCAAAAAGGCGGGTCGATCCTGAGATTTCGCCCGCTCGAACATGGCGGCGACGGCTTCCAGGCCGGTCTTCTGTTTGACTTCTGTCATGCTGCCTCCGGGTTTACCCGCAATATGTGTGCTTCCACGAATTGTCCAGCCTCATAGCCCAACCGCACGCCTTCACACCAGGAGCAGGCCCGTCCCCAGGCACGATGATCCGCCTGCGGCAGGCTGACGACCGCGCCAGCTTCGATGAATCCACCGTGAGTCACCAGCAAAGCCGCCTCACCGTCGGGCAAGGCTTCGGCAACCGCACGCCAGAACTCCGCCTGTTTGCGGGCGAAAACAGCCGCCGCGCCGTTCAATCGAACGGCTTCGGCGAACGCCAGAAAGCCCGCGTCCCAGGACACTTCGCTCTCGACAGCCGAGTCCATCAGGCAAAGTCCTTCGAGCTGTTCATCCACCGCAAAGCCCATCGCGATGGCGGTTTCGTAGGCTCTGGGCAGGGTGCTGGTAATGACACGCTGGAACGGCCCCATGGACTGCCCTACCCGCCGTGCGAGATCGACGCCTGCCTGTGCGGATGCTATGCCTGCGAACTTCGATATAGCGCACGGTCCGCCTCCAGGCGAAGTTCACGGGTCATAGCGTCCATGCCCGCTTCAACGATTTCATGAGCAATCTCAACCCTCCGCGCCCAATGCTTGGGATCGGCATCGTATAGGGCAGCGATTTCCTTCTGTCGATCCGAATCGGCGGCATTGTCCTGATGCTGGTCAGCGATTTCCCAATCCAGGCCATCGACCAGCACGGTCTCGATCCGAAAGCCGCCGCGATGCAGGAGTACGATCCATTCGGAGTCGGTCCCGATGGCGCGGCGAGGCTGGCTGTTCGCCAGAATGAAATCCATTGCGCTACGGCTGAATCCTTTGGAGCCGGCGCTCAGGTCGAGGCGCTGGCCGAGCAAGCGCGAAAACAAGTCATTGGTGATGGCTTCCGTATCGCGCAGGGCATGAGGATGCGTCTGCCAAGCCGCGTCAGTACGGCCGATGACGAGGCAGTCCGCCTGCACAATCTGGCTGACAACCTGTGTCCACTCATCCGGGCGGGTTTCTACCCAGCGGAGCAGCCGATCCATATCGGCATAGTGAACGTAGTCCGCCTGCGTTTGGGCAGCCAACTGAAGCGCCATGAAGCGGCCGTGCGACCAGTCTTCGTTGACGTGAATGATCGCTTCGGGCAGTTCCCGAATGGCGAAGGCATCTTCCATCGCCACAACAGGCGGCAGCGAAATCACGATGTGCTCGTAGGCCGCTTTCAGACGCGCGTAGAAGCGGCGCAATCTGCCGACTTCCCCGCGCGGATTAAAGGTTGCTGCCAATGCGATGGACATAATCGATGAAGAATTCCTTCAGGAGTTTCTCAAGGCCGTAGGCAATGGGAATGTGGCCGATCTCTTCAGCATTGAAGCAGTCGAGCCGCTGACCTTCATGCAGCCGAATTTCACTCACCACGCCATCGAAATGGCCGACAAAGGCGTAGTTCTCGACATAGCCTGGCCGTCCATTCCAGACGTAGGCGTGGTCAATGCGCCGCCAGTAGGTCAAAGGAAGAGTCAATTCGGTCTCTTCATACAGTTCGCGGCGCATGGCCTGTTCCGGTGTTTCGCTGGATTCGATCCGTCCGCCCAGGGTCGCCCAGCACGCCGGAAACGGCAGGTCGGGTTTATCATCCCGAAGCTGAATGATTACCTTACGGTCGGGGGTGAGCAGCAAGGCGCTCACGCAGGGACGGATGGGCGTTCCAGGATGGAGCATGGTTTCCGGTTCACCTATTCCGATGGCGCGCGCTTGATTTCGCGCATGATCGTATCCAGGTCTTTGTCGCCCCGCCCAGAGAGATTGACCAGCATGATCGAGTTCTTGGGCATGGTTGGCGCACGTTTGATAGCTTCGGCGACGGCGTGGGCGCTTTCCAAAGCTGGAATGATGCCTTCCATCTGAGCAAGGGTTTGCACGGCGGCCAGTGCCTCGTCATCGGTTGCGAGGGTGTAGTAGGCACGTTCGCTCTGGCGCAGATAGGCGTGTTCGGGGCCGATGGAAGCATAATCCAGGCCGGCAGAGATGCTGTGGGTGTTCATGATCTGGCCGTCAGAATCCTGCAATACAAATGAGCGCGTACCGTGCAGCACCCCCGGTCTGCCCAGGTTGGGATCCGCAAAGCGGGCGGCGTGTTCGCCGCTGAGGATGCCGTGACCGCCAGCCTCCACGCCGATCAGTTCGACATTCTCATCCTGACGGAAACCGTGAAACAGCCCGATGGCATTGCTGCCGCCTCCGACGCAGGCAATCGCCACATCCGGGAGGCGGCCCGTGCTTTCGAGGATTTGCTGGCGGGCTTCAACCCCGATCACGCTCTGGAAGTCGCGCACCATCATCGGATAGGGATGTGGCCCCAGGGCACTGCCGAGCAGATAGAAGCTGCTGCGAACGTTAGTAACCCAGTCGCGCATGGCCTCGTTGATGGCATCCTTGAGCGTCTTGCTGCCACTTTCCACGGGGACGACTTTGGCGCCGAGCAGGTGCATACGGAAGACGTTGGGCTGCTGGCGGGCCATATCGACGCTGCCCATGTAGACGATGCACTCCAGTCCGAGCAGCGCCGAAGCCGTCGCGCTGGCGACACCGTGCTGACCTGCGCCAGTTTCGGCAATTACGCGCTTCTTGCCCATGCGCTGGGCGAGGAGCGCCTGCCCCAGGGCGTTATTGATCTTGTGGGCGCCGGTGTGAGCCAGGTCCTCGCGCTTGATGTAAATCTGCGCCCCGCCGAGATGCTGACTCAGGCGTTCGGCGTAGGTGAGCGGCGTCGGGCGACCCGTATAGGTACGGTGAAGCTGCAAGAGCCGATCCTGAAAGGCAGGATCGGCCATGGCTGCATAGTAGGCTTCGGTGAGTTCGTCGAGCGCGGGGATGATGGTTTCGGGGACGTAGCGCCCGCCGAATTCGCCGTAGTAGCCGCGCTCATTGGGGACATCGGCTGAGCCGGTCTGGATGTATGGGTTCGCACTCATATTCGACATCATTTGCTGCCTCGTGTCCCTCGTTAGATTCCGACTACGGAGCTTCTGCGTTCAAGGAGGATCGTGTCGCGCCAGAGGCCTTCCAACTGACCGATACGCTCGCGGCGGCCCACTTCACGGAAGCCGCAGGCCTTGTGGAGCGCGAGACTGGCGGTATTCTCTGGAAAAATACTTGTCTGCAAAGTCCAGAATCCGGCGTGTTCTGAGGAAGAAATCAGAATATCCAAGAGCTTTCTGCCTACGCCCTGACCACGCGACCGCGCCGCGACGTAAATGCTGTGTTCGCCCACCCCCGCATAGACGCAGCGCGAGGAGACAGGCGACAGCGCAACCCATCCGCAGACTTCATTCCGGGCCAGCGCGACCAAGCGGCAGTCCTTGAGGTGCTTCTCATCCCAGGTTTGCCACGAAGGGGCTTCCGTCTCAAAAGTCGCATTGCGGGTAGCGATGCCTTCCAGGTAGATTTCGCGCACGCTTTCCCAATGATCGGGCCGCATGGGTTGAATGGTGATTTCCATAGGGATGCTGTCTCCGCTCAGGTCTCGCTGCGGCGCACGGCATCGATGAACGCCCGCACTCGTTCAGGGTCTTTGCGCCCCGGTTGGCCTTCGATCTCGACCCCGCTGGCGACATCGACGCCCCAGGGTTGAATGTTTTCGATGCGTTCACCAACATTTTCAGGCGTAAGACCGCCCGCCAGCATCAGACGGGGAACGACCGCTTTGACCGCCAGCGCCACCTCCACGCTGGCCTGCTCACCCGTGCCGCCGTAAAGCTGGGGATGGTAGGCATCCAAAAGGAGGGAAGGAAACTGCGGATTGGTCGGGAACTGCGGACGGAAGTATTCGACATCATCAAGCGCCTGAGCGCGGTTCATCGGGCGGATGGCCTTGTAGCCGATGCCGTACAGTTCCTTGAGCAGCGCATCGGACTCGTCACCGCTCAACTGCGCCCCGTTGAGACCGACCTTTCGAGTGACGGCGGAGATCACGCCTGCAACCTCATTGACGAACAGGCCAATCAGCACCGGGCAGCGCGATCCGAGTTCGGCACGCAGCGCATCGCAAATCTGGAAGGCAGCGTCGGGAGCGATGTAACGCGGACTCTTCTTGTAGAAGTTGAAGCCCAGCAGGTCCGCCCCGGCAGCCGAAGCCAGGCGGGCATCTTCCAGTGTCATCATTCCGCAGATCTTAACCTTGACCATCGCCCTTATCCTGCAAGATTGCCTGCATGAAGCAGGGAAGATGCGTATTCACCCCCCGCATAGCGGCTGAACAGTTCGATCAGATCGGCAGAGGCGCATTCGACTTCAGACCGTCCGGCAGCATGATGGGCTTCAACCGTGACGATCACATCCGTCGTGGAAGGTGTGGCCGCGCTTTCGGCGCTTTGGCGCCAACACCAGCGCCGCGCCACCACCGACCCGGCAGCGTCGGTGAAAATCACTTCACCGGGCGGGATGGGATCACTGTCTTCTTCGCCAAGACGCACGAAACGTTCGTTGCCGCGTGCAAAGTGGACGGTGATGGGCGACTGAACGGCCTGGCGATCAATCACCGCGACCGGGAGGGCGTAGCGAATGCTCACCAGATTACCAATATCGACCAACAGGTTGATGGAGGGGATGTCGCCTTTCTTGGTGAGACGGCGAAGCAGAGACTCAGCAGCACTACGGTATTGAGTCGGCTCCACGCCGAAGCGTCGAAAGGCTTGACGCCACGCCGCGAGCGGTTCCAATTTGCTTAGGCCGCCGTCATCGACGCGGGACAGCACTGCACGCTGCTCGGCCAGATACGTCTGCGCGAGTTCGGTGTTTACAAGGGCAGCGGACAGTCCGGTTCCCACGATTACCCCG
>JAEUQZ010000202.1 GCA_016788965.1 Anaerolineae bacterium
TCCGGGAAATCCGCTCGGTCGGCGGCGGGACGCGCAGCACCCTCTGGAACCAGATCAAGGCCAACATCCTCGGCATCCCGGTGCTGCTCCCGGAAGCCTCCGTCGGCGCGCCCTTCGGCGATGCCGTGCTGGTCGGGATGGGGCTGGGCCTGTATCCTGATGTACTCAGCGCCCTGCGCGGCATGGTTCGCATCAAGACCGTCTACGATCCTGACCTGGAACACGCCTGGCGCTATGCCCGGATGTACGGCCTCTTCCGTGATCTGTATACCCACCTGCGCGAGGATTTCGACCGCCTGGCCGAGGTTCCATGACCCGCCTGCTGCTGGTCACTGCCGCCTTGCTGAGCGGCCTGTTCACCCTGGCCGCTGCCCTGATCCAGACCGCCCCGCTTGACGAAGGCGGCCTGCGCCGTTTGCTGCTCGCGCCGGATTGTTCCGCGCCGTGTTTCCTGGGGTTACGTCCTGGGGAATCCACTGCGGGCGAAGCCGTGACCCGGCTGGCGGCCTCCCCGCCCCTGGAAGCCCAGGTGCAGTACCGCCTGAATGACCGCCCCCGCTACCACATGGTCAACTGGAGCGGCTTCCTGTTCTATCCACTCCAGAGCGCCGGCCGCATGGACCTGACCCTCACGCCCAGCATCGACGCGGCCACCCTGGAGACGCTCTTCCTGCGCTTAGGCACGCCCCTGACCCTCGGCGAGGTCTACCTGAGACTGGGGCCGCCGGAGTCGCTGGACGCGGGCTTCTGGTATCACGACCTCGGAACCCGCGTCAGCCTGATCCTGAACCACCGCTACGCCGGAGGCCGCCTCATCGTCATCACCCGGCATCTCTGCCCCGTCCAGGCGCGGAGCTTCTGGCAGACGCCCATCCTCTCCATCCGCTACAGCGCCCAGCCGCCGGATCGCCTCCGCCCGATCACCCTCGCCGCTGCCCGCACGCTCTCCGACTGCCGCTGAAGGGCAGCCCCGATCAGCTTCGCGGGCCGAGGAAGCGATCCCCGTTGAAGTGGATCAGATGCTCTGGCACTTCCGCGATCCAGACTTCCGTCTCCCAGGCGATATCGCGCAGA
This sequence comes from Anaerolineae bacterium, assembly GCA_016788965.1. GTDB lineage: Bacteria > Chloroflexota > Anaerolineae > Aggregatilineales > Phototrophicaceae > CFX2. Next base: position 1,075 of record JAEUQZ010000202.1, read on the forward strand.
TGCCTGCGGAATTCGGCGAAGGTGGGGAAGGCCGTGACGAAGACCCTCCCGGCAGGACAGCGCCGCAGCATGGTGTTCAATTCCAGGACGCGCTTGGGAGTCATCGGCCCGTGCGAGGTGACGACTTCGATCAGGAACAGCCAGTTCCGCGCGGGGTCATACAGGACGATATCGGGCAGTTTGTCATGTTCGGTAAGGTCAATCCCCAGCTCACGCAGCGCCTCGACCGCCACCAACAAATCCTTGTCGGCCGTGTCCCCCAGATACAGCAGCATCGCCCCGGCTGCGAAGCGCGGCGCGAATGCCTCGATCACCTGCGCCTGAAGCTGATTGTGCGCTCCAGGAGACAAAGCCAATTGATGACCATCCGGCAGCCTCACCCGGATTCCGGCCATCTCTCGCGGAGGACGATACAGCTTATCCAGCCGTCCATAGCGAGTCTGGAACTGAGCCAGCGCCTCTGCCCACCCCTCAGTGCCGTAGGCGCGAATGACGATGAGCGCGGCTTCCGTGATCGCGTAATGCGCTTTGGGGCTGTTCGTCGGCAGTCCAGGATCATCGGGGTTATAGTGAGCCAGGCGTCCCTGCACGAACTGGTGAAGCACCTGCCGTCGAAACGTCTCGCGCGTGTTGGGTGCGTACACCCGCCCGTAGGCGCTGGCGATGAAGGCCATGATCCCTTTGGTGAGCGTCAGGCTGCGGCGTTGGGCATCGGCCCAGCCATCTTCCGGCTTGAGGCCGCACAACGCCAGCAGAGTCAGCGCCGCCATCTCGTTCTGCTGAGCTGCTGGCATCCCGAAGGCCGCCAGGATGTCCTGAGCCTCACGGATTTCAGGCATACAGCCCCAGCGCCTCGGCCATCAGCGCATCGCTCGGCGCGGGCGAATCCGCCGCCAGCCTGCCGAGTTCCATAATCGCTTCCAGCGGCGGCAGGGGCAGCCGGCGTATCTCGGTCGCGTTCACCTGGGTGTGCCCGCTGAAGATGCGGAAGTAGGCGTCCATCAGGCTGCTGTTCAGCAGAACAGCCAACCCACGCACCTCGTCTTCGCTCAGCCTCCCGCCGGGACGATAGATGTAATTCAGGTGGTTTTCCAGCCCGATCACAGCGCCATCCAGATCGCCCAGGTACGGCGCGGCTACGAGTCGCTGCCGTTCTTCCTTCGCGCTGAACCGCCTCAGCAGCACATAGTTCTGGTTGGGTAGCAGTACCTTATCCGCGCTCCGCAGTTGAATGTACTGACCCCTGTGGCGCACCGGCCAGGCGCAGCGCATCGGCTTGACGTTCTGCATCCACAGCAGCGGCGCATGACTCACCGGAACATCCCCATGTGAGTCGATGAGGTCGGCGGCTCGAAACGCCACGACCGGCCCGGTCGAGACCGCCATGCCATAATCGGCCAACCGTCCATTCCATGACCGCACGATCTTGGCAACCGCATCGTCCTGTTCAGAAAGAGGCAGGTGCAGCACGTTATCCGCGCCCAGAACCTCCGCCAGCGGTTTGATGCGCCGCGTCACATCGCTGAAGGCGAAGCTTGTGCTGGAGGACAACAGCACCTCCTGATCTTCGCTCGAACATTCGGCGGCCAGGATCAGGCTTTCCTGCAGCACATCGGCGAACACCTCCTGCCGCGATTCAAACAGGTGCAGGACGCGCGGACGCATCCGGCTGAAAAAGTCCGCCCGGAAGCGGCTGAAATACGGCCCAGCCGCATAACTGCGCGGCGTGATGAACACCGCCTGCCCACCCTCCCGGAGCAGCGCCGCTCCCACCGCCATGAACAGCGCATAGATGTTCGGTTGGCCGTGGACGACCGCTTCAGCAGCGCGGGCACGCGCATCAGTTCTGGAAAGCTTGAAGTAGGGCGGGTTGGCGATCACCAAATCGAACGGTGCTGCCGTCGGCCTGACCAGCGCCTCGCCGTGCGTCAGGATGAAGTCCTGCCGGATGACGCGATAAGTCAGGCGGCGGCCGCACGCATCCATCCACTGTTGGGCATAGGCCAGCGTGGTCTCCAGAGCATCAGCCATCGCGCCGTCTACCTCATAGGCCTCCAGAGCGATATCGCCCTCCAGCGCCTCACAGACCGCGCAGGACAGAATCCCCAGCCCGGCCCCCGCATCCAGGACGCGCGTGAACCCGCTCTCCCTCGTCACCAACCCGGCCATGAAACGCGCCACCGTCAGCGGAGTAAAGAACTGCCCCAACGCCTTGTCGGGTTTGTTCCAGGATGCATACCACTCGCCGACGCGCTGCGCGTACTCTGCCGGGTATTCATCAGGAAGCGGTCGCGGGCCAAAGGACATGGGCTTGTTCCGAAGTCAACCTCACCTTGCATTCCAGTGTACTACCGCTCTTCCGGCCCGCGCTACCGCCCATCCAGCCTGACCTGGATGGGCGGCGGACTGCGCCTATCTCCTACCCCGACGGGTCGAGGACGCGCCCCAGGAACAGCAGGCTGCCCGTCACGCTGTCGCGGATGGCGAACAGGAACGGACGATCCAACCGCAGTTCGATGGGTTCCTGCGGTATCTGGGCGGCCATCGCTTCCATAATGACCGCAGTCGCCGCGGCCGCTTCCGTCCCGGCCTCGTCCAGGTCGATGAAGGCCTTGTGCAGCACCTTGCTGATGAACAGGGCTTCCTCGACCGTCATCCCGCTGAAATCCGCTTGATCGCTGAAGGCATCCGGCATCCCCATCGCCTTGAGCGCCTCGGAAAGTTCCAGCGTGTACTCGAAGCGGAACTTCGGCATCGCCAGCAGCACTTCCTGGCTCCTCAACCCGGCCAGCACGCCGGTGAACCAGTCGGCGGTCAAGCCCTGCTCGACCGCCTCGAATTCGCCTTCATCCGGCAGGATCAGCACCATTTCCATGCCCTGCCCGACGTAAGGCAGCGTGATCGCCTGGTAGTTCTCGCCGCGCCCGTACAGGAAGCTCTCCTGCTGGTTCATCATCGGGACCATCACCGTCGTCCCATCCAGCAGCGTGAACGGCGCATCGGCAGTCGCGCCTTCATAGAACGGACGCAGCCAGTTGGCATTGAAGTAGATCGCGTTCGCCAGCACCAACCGCGTCGCCGGGTTGATCGCGCCTTCCGGCACAAGATCGCGGATTTTGTCCTCGGTCTGCTGCGCAATCCAGTCGTTGATCTGCTGGCGAGCGGCCTCCGGCTGTCCACGGAAGTCCACCGCTTGCAGCCCCGCGCCGTAATCACTCTGGAGCAGCGCCAGGAATTCCGGCAGGAAGGTCGTCTGCTGATCGCCCCACAGCGAGTTAGCGACGTTCAGCCGGAACGGCTGATCCTCGAAGCCGGCCACGGGCGGCCGTCCCGTCAAAGACTGCGCCAGCCCCCCGAACGCCGGATGCAGCGCCGCCGCCTCCAGGTCGAAGTGCAGCGCCTCGGCCATCTGCCGGGCCGTCTCGCCGCGTGCCCCGGCATAGGTCATCGCCAGCGCCTGCGAAATGCTGTACGGCGAAAAGAACAGGCTGCCCTCTTCCCCGGCCAACTGCCGGTACAGGTCGAAGGCGAACGCGGTATTGCCGTTCACCAGCGTGGTTTCCTCCGTCGAACTCTGGGCCAGCGCCCCGGTCGAAGTGATCGCCACCAGCATCACCAGCGCGGCGATGCGTCCGAACAAACTCAGGAAGTGCCTCATGAGAGGCTCCTTTCTCATCTACAGTTCATTGTATAGAGAGAAGACGCCCTCCGACACCTCCGGGTTCCTTCTTAACAGTTTTTCATGCTTTGTTACAACACAGCTTAACCGCAGCCGTCAGTATTCACACCGAAACAGGATTGTAGTTGACCTGTGGTTGACTGTTTACCGTAACTCTGAGGAGATGATTGAATGCGTAAGTGGACTTTGCTGGTTTTGTTCGCTCTGCTCCTGGCTGCCATCCCTGCGGTGGGCGCGCAGGACACCCCCGGCACGATTGCCGAGATCGTCGTGGCTTCGGCCACTGGCGACATGCCCGAATTCAGCACCCTGCTGACTGCTGTCGGCGCTGCTGATCCTGCCGTCCTCGAAGCCCTTTCTGACCCCGAAGCCGAACTGACCGTCTTCGCCCCGACCGATGCGGCTTTCGCTGCTCTGGCCGAAGCCCTGGGTGAAGAAGCCTTCAATGCAGTTCTGGCCGATCCCGAAATGCTGACCGGCATCCTGCTCTACCATGTCCTCGACGGCAAGGTCATGTCGGCGGATGTGGTCGCGGCGCTGGAAGCCGGTGAGGGCAGCTTCGTTGCCAAGACGCTCAACGGCCAGTACATCGACGTGACCGCGGCTGAAGATGGCGGCGTCATGATCGACGCGGCCAACCTCAACCTCGAAATGATCGACATTGAAGCGGCCAACGGTGTGATCCACGTCATCGACGCGGTGATCCTGCCCGAATCCCGCACCATCGCCGAGATCGTCGTGGAAGCGGCTTCGGCTGAAGAAGGCGCCGAATTCACCAGCCTGCTGGCTGCTGTCGGCGCGGCTGATCCCGCCGTCCTGGAAACCCTGTCGGATCCCGAAGCCGAACTGACCGTCTTCGCCCCGACGGATGCCGCCTTCGCCGCTCTCGGTGAAGAGACGCTGAACGCAGTCCTGGCTGACCAGGCCCTGCTGACCAGCATCCTGCTCTACCATGTCGTCCCCGCGACGGTTGGCAGCATGGATCTGGCCGCGCTCCTGGCCGAAGCCGGTGAAGAAGGCCTGATGGTGGACAGCGCCCTGGAAGGCCAGCAGTTGACCTTCACCGTCGATATGGATGGCAACGTGGTCATCAACGGTGTGGTCAAGATCGTCGCCACCGACATCGATGCCGCCAACGGCACGATCCACGTCATCGACGCCGTGCTGGTTCCGCAGGCAGAAACCGCCTCGGCCGCGATGGTGTCGGGTTCCGCTGGTTGCAGCAAGGCCGGCTCGGCCTAAGCAGCCCCTTTCCCCAACGAACGTCTGAACGAGCAGGGCGGGAGTGATCTCCCGCCCTGTTTGATTCACAGCCGAGCCGCAGGCTTGCTATAATGTTTCCAGTGTGTAAGGAGGCCGTGCGTCGTGCTTCAAGCCCAACTCATCACCGCCCAGGAATTCGACCGCGTGGCCGCGCTGCCGGAAAACCGGGATCGCCGCCTGGAGTTGATCGCGGGCGAAATCCATGAAGCCGCTTCCAATCACTACGCATCACGGATTGCAGCAGCCATTGGCGCTGAACTGCGCGGCTTCGTCAAACGCGGACGGCTGGGCGGCGTTACCGGAGCCGATGGCGGCTATATCGTCGCGGGCGAACGCTATATCCCCGATGTGGCCTTCATCTCGGCGGCGCGTCAGCCGGAAGGCTCCCGCGAGGCCTACAACCCGCTGCCGCCGGATCTGGCCGTCGAGGTGCTGTCTCCCGGTGATGAACAGGCCGATATCCGCCGCAAACTGACCAACTACCTCTACGCCGGAACCACCGTCTGGGTGATCGACCCGGAGGCGCGTACCGCCGAAGTCCACAGCCCCGGCCAGCCGCTTCAGGTGATCCGCGAAGGCGGCGTCCTGAACGGCGATCCGATCCTGCCCGGTTTCTCCCTGCCGCTGGCTGACATCTTCGACGTGTAGCCCCCTATGAAACCGGACGCTCCACATACTGGCTGATGACCTCGACCGCCGTCGGGATACCCCGTTCTGCTGCGAGCCGCTGCCCGATGATCTGGGCGCCCTGCCGCAGGCGGTCATCCGTGGTCAACTGTCGGATCGATGCCGCCAGCTTTTCCGTCGTGAGCTGCTTCACCGGAATCGGCGCGATGCCCGCCCCAACCGCCTGGATGCGGTTTCCCCAGAAAGGTTGATCCGCGCCGAAGGAAACGACCATGCTGGGGACGCCGCTGCGGAGTGCCAGCCCGGTCGTTCCAGAACCCCCGTGATGAATGATGGCGGCCATGCGCGGGAACAACCAGCCATAGGGCACATACTCCTCCAACAGAAAGCTGTTCTCCGGCAGCCGCGCTCCCCCCAGTTTGGCCCACCCCCGCGCGATGATCGCCCGCTGCCCGCTGCGCTCAACCCCATCCAGCAGAATCCGCGTCAGCGCCGCCGCATCCGGCGCGACCATGCTGCCGAAGCCGATGAAGACCGGCGGCGAGCCAGCCTCCACAAACGCGCGGAGATCATCCGGCGGCGACCCGTCCGGCTCAGCCAGCGTCCAGTACCCTGTTGTATGAACATGCGCCCCCCAATCCACAGGCGGCGGGACAACCTGCCTGCTGAAGCCGTTTATCACTGGGGCATCCAACTCCTTGAACCAGCGTGAGGGCGGCCCCAATCCCAGTTTTTGCCGGAATACTGCGATCTTCGACCGGAAGAATGCCCAGAGGAGCTGACCGCTCCAGAAATACGACTGGCGGTTGAGGATCGGCCCAAATGAACGCGCTGCCAGCAGCGGAGATGGAAACTCGCGGGTGGGCACAAGCGGAATCACGGATAGAGTCAGGTAGGGTACGCCGAGTTTCTCGGCCAGATCGATCCCGAAGAGTCCGCCCGGCAGTTGGTTGAGGATCGCATCGCTGTCCCGGAGCGCCTCGGCGGAAAAGGCGGCAATGTAATCATCGGCCATGCGACCGTAGCTGTTCATGATCGCCCGCATGGACTTGAGCGGATTGCGTGTGCCCAGCATATTCTGGCTCGATGCCGCCCGCACCAGTGCCTCGGCATCACCTGGAACCGGGTGAAAGTCGATTCCCTGCTGGCGCACCATGTCGCCGAAGGACTCGAATGTCGCCAATCGCACCCGGTAGCCCGCGTCCGCCAGACCCCGACCCAGCGCGACATACGGCTGCACATCGCCGCGTGAGCCGAGCGCCAGTAGGGTCAGCCGCATGACTGCTTCATCCTTCTACCCCTACACCGGCAGCGCCAGTTCGTCCGCTTCCGGTTCGGCGGATGTTTCCCGCGCGGCCAGCGCCGCTTCGATCTTCTCCCGCAGCGCCCGCTTGAGGACCTTGCCGACCGGATTGCGCGGCAGCGCCTCGACCCGCACCAGCTTCTTCGGCAGCTTGTAGGCCGCGATGTCCTTGCCCTTCAGAAAGTCCACCACCTCGGAAAGCGTCGGCTCCTCGCCCGGCTTCGCCACCACCGCCACGAACACCTGCTCCTCGTTCAGGCGTCGGTCAGGGATGCCCACGACGGCGCACTCGGCAATCTTCGGGAAATCCGCCAGCAGATTCTCCAGTTCCTCCGGCGCGATCTTCATGCCCGCCCGCAGGATGATGTCCTTCCAGCGCCCGACGAAGCGGTAGCGGTTCAGTTCCCCGCCTTCGCCATCGATGGCGAACAAGTCGCCCGTGTAGAAATAACCGTCGGCATCGAAAGCGCGGGCGGTCAGGTCAGGGCGCTTGTAGTAGCCGGAGAAAACCGCCGGCCCCCGGATCGCCATTTCCCCGGCCAGCCCCGGCTCAGTGATGACCGCCTTGCTCTCTGGATCGACCAGCTTGGTCGAAAGGCCACCGGCATTCCGCAGCTTCCAGCGGTAGCCGGGCACGCCGTAGCGCGGGAAGTAGCGCGCCCGTTCGCTCGGATCAGGAATGTCGCCCGGCGTGCTGACGAAACCCGTCCCTTCGTTGGAACCGAAGAAGTTCAGCACGGGGATGCCATAGCGTTCGCTCCACTGGGAGACCATCCACGGCGAGAGCGGCGCCGAGCCGGAGCCGATGCAGCGGATGGTGCGGAGGTCGGCGTCGGCCAGCAGCGCCGGCTTGAGCAGCAGCAGATTGAGCAGCACCGGTGGCGCGACCGTGTAATGAATGCCCTCCTGCCTGATCTGCTGGAGGAACACACCCAGGTTGAGCGGCTGGTGCATCACCAGCGTCCCGCCCGTCAGTAGCCAGGGAACCAGCATCCCACCGATGGCCGACATGTTCACCAGCGGGAACGGATTGAGCAGGCGGTCGCCGGGGCGCAGTTCCGCTCCATCCACCGTCACATACGCAATGGACAGCCAGTGATTATGGCTGCGCGGC